>JALOMX010000393.1 GCA_025455245.1 Chitinophagaceae bacterium | reverse complement strand
AATTGATGGTATTGAACAATGGCAAAGTTTTCTTTGGCGCCAATGATGGTATTACCCCTGCCGAAACCGACCTGTATGTGGTGGATGGAACCTTTACCCCGCTGCCATCAACCCTGCTTAATTTTTCTGTAATGCGCACGGGTACCGATGTTTTGCTGGATTGGCAAACCCAAACCGAATCAAATACTTCGCACTTTATTATCGAGCGTAGTAATGATGCCGTTCAATTTTCGAAGGTAGGACAGGTAACGGCGGCGGGCACTTCGGCCGATGTGCGCAATTATCAGTTCATGGATTATAAAATCGTATTCCCTGCTTCGGGCGTGCTGTATTACCGGTTGGCAACCTACGATAAGGATGGCACGAAGAGCTACAGCAAGGTGGTACCGTTGTATGGAAAATCAGGCAACTGGAATGCAAGGCTTGCAGGCAATACGCCCGGTAACCCGGTATCATTGCAATTGGATGGATTGCAGAAAAAGGCAACCGTTGTACTTACAGATATTACCGGAAAGGTATTGTTCAGCCGCAGTTACGATGCCAGGCAATGGCAGATAAACCTGCCGGTAAATGGACTTGCCAAAGGAATGTATTTTGTGACAGTGAATTATGACGGAGATGTAAAAACCTTGCAGTTTATTCGATGATGATATCTTGAACAGATTATAAAATGATGGAGGGCGGGTTTATGACAAACCTGCCCTCCTTTTTTTATTCTATCCTCGGCAGTTTCATTGTCATACCGGCCTGTTTCAGTTCAAGCGCGATTACTTTTCCTGCTTCATTGAACAGCACCTTAAAACCGGCATTGGGTACTTCTGCCATTGAAAAGGTAATGTTGTCAGAAAAGATACAGGCATAACCATTGACAGGTTCTCCGTTTTGCTGAATGCAAAGGCCTTCATCACAAAGTTTTAGCGTGATGGTATCGGTAAACACTTTATAGTTTCCAACCATGGCTTTTAAGGTATCGGCAGGCGGAATTACTTTTTTCCGGAACTCCGGCTTAAAAAAGCCTTGCCAGTTGTACACCCTTGCCACGCTGTTCAGCAGTTCGCTGATCACTGAAAAATTTTCACCGTTTATCATGATCACGACACCATGGCCGCCTTCGAGCGATCCGTAGCTTGTGCACAGGAAGGCTTCATTACCACCGTTGTGGTTAAACCATTTTATATCGCCTCTTTTTTCAATAAAAACACCCAACGCTGCATTACTGTCGATGTAGGGCGTCATGCGTTTTTGCATCATGTCACGGTTCAGCACTTTGGCTGACTTTCCTTCAATCGCCCATTGGCATTCGATGATGTATTTTGCCAGGTCGGTGGGTGTGGTCCATAGGCCCGCGGCGGCTTGCTCGGGATACACATGGTATTTAGCTTTTACGGGCTGCCCATTGCCGTAGTAACCGGTCGCGAGGTTTGCCGTATCCTTCGGCGGTTGCATATAGCTGCTGTTGGTCATGCCAAGGTGTTTCAGCACTTCACGTTCCATAAACCTTGCATAGTCTTCACCGGTTACATCCTGCAACAATAGCTGACTAACCGTAGTACCTCCGCCCGAATATTTGAATTTGGTTCCCGCGGCAAAAAGCGACTTTACTTTTTTGGTATTGGCAGGCTTTTCTCCATTCAGGATTTGCACGATGGTGGGAAGGGTATCCGTTCTTTTATAACCCGGGAAACCATGGATATCCAATCCGGCAGTATGGCTCAATAGTTGATATAGCGTGACCTTTTTATTTCCGGTGATGCTATCGTATGGAAACTTCCAGCTTTTCAGGGATTGGTTGATATCAGCCTCGCCGTCCACTTTTCCTTGTTGCACCAATTTCAGTTGGCCCATACTGTTGAGGCTTTTGCTGATGCTTGCCGCCTGAAATCTTGTGTCATTGGTAACCGGCCTGTTTTCTGCTACATCGGCCATTCCATATCCTTTGGCCCAATGAATTTTATAGTCTTTGATAACGGCAATGGAAAGACCTTGAATGCCGGTGGCTTTCATCCGTTCCTGCAGGTTTAGGTTGGGAATGGTATCGCCATAAATGATGTTGGGTGTTAATGAGTTTTCTACCTGCCTTATTAGTTTTTCCAAACCGGCGGTGTTGGATTGGGCCATAACAACCGTACCCAACATTATAAATGCAAGCAATTGTATGTAACGCATTGAATTTATTTTTAATGAACGGCAATATCAGGTATTAATTCAGGACTATTCCCGGATAGAGGTATGAAAGGTCGTATAAATTGATTTCTAAAGAGAATAGCAGGCTTCAAGTGATGGCTTATCTGCCGCCTGACTTAACAATAATGCTACCTAAAAAACAAATAGTGTTTCAAAATGGTGGTTTAGCAAATATGGTTTGTGGTTATAAAGATTTCAATCTGACAGAACCTGAAAGCTGATTTCCGTCTTATTCTCATTAGCAGGAATGGGGTAATGCAGCAAACTACTTCTGAGAAGGCATGCAATAATAATGTCCGGAATTTTGAAACATGAGTCTTTTACAAACTTCAATAACAAAGAAATCATTCAAGTCTGAAAAGCGAGCGCTGTATGGGATAACCATACCTCATATTTGGCTACTAATGAATTTTAATAATTGAAAAAAAGGTGGGTACCCCATTGTTGACAACATAACTA
>JALOMX010000077.1 GCA_025455245.1 Chitinophagaceae bacterium | reverse complement strand
ATAAGGATTAATTTCTATTTGTTTTGGGTTGAAATAGTCGATGCCGTGAATGCTCCCAAAATAGAGTGTCCCATCATCTCCTTTTGCTACGGCTTCAGTAAAAGTACTGGATTGCAAACCATCATTGTAGGAGTATCGCCTTACAGTCTTTTTTACTAAGTTATACCGGATAAGACCCTGTGAATTGCTGAGCCATAGGTTCCGCTGGTCATCTCCTGCTATTGCCATGATTTTTTTATCTATGATTTCTTCAACATTAACCTGGATTATTTTATTTGTATTTGGTGATTTATAAAGTAATCCTGCATCGGTGCCAATCCATAGTGTACCATCATTATCCTTGTAAAAACACCATATCGTGTTATCTGCAATGTGGTAGTCCATTTTCATGGTTTGGTTGTATAATTCAAGGGATAGAAAATTGCCATCTTTTGTCAGGTTCAGCTTATAAAGTCCGTTGCTGATGGTTCCAATCCAAATACAATTTCCATCCTTATCATATAACAAACTAAAAATCCTTTTTCCCCGCAGCACTTCTGCTTGAGGATACAAATAATGAATCCAATCGGTTTTATCCCCTTTTTTTACAAGAAGCCCTGAGAATGTGGCAAAGTATTGCCCACCGCTTTCATCAGCACATATTGAAAAAACCTGAATGGGAGAAATATAATCATGTTCGGGTACAATGTTAAATGGAATGAAACGCTGACTGTTAATGGCCTTTGTAAATACTCCGGTATTTGTACCTACGTAAATTGCCTTGTCTGTTTTGCTTATGCAAAGGGGATTTATGTATTTGTCTGTAATTAATTCCTCAGATTTTTTAGTTGATAGGGAATACCGGAAAAACCCCCTGCTTTGAATCCCATAATAAAGATCATCACCGTCAATCAATAGTGCACGGATGTGTGGACTTTTACTTACATCGGTCAATCCTGTATAAGACACATGCTTAAAGCCTCTTTGTAATAGGTTTGTATAACAAAGTCCCAAACGATTACCAATCCAAAGAATGTTGTCTTTGTCGCAATAAAGGCTTAAAATCGTATTGGTTAATAATCCCCTGCTCTCCGATGGATTGGATTTGATATTTTGAATTGAAGAATAATCATTAGGAGAGAGGCTGAATAAGCCATTATTCTGTGAGCCAATCCATATCGTCCCGTCTTTTGATTCACAGAGTGCCCCGTTATTTAATAATGGTACATTGGCAATTTCCTCTATTGAAAATTTATTTTGGAGTTTTTTAAGAACCGACAGTTTTCCATTCATTATACTCCAAATGTTACCATTTCTGTCAATGATCATTTTTGAACAGTAAATGTTTTCTGTTCCCGGGATTTGTTTACACACACCATTTTGGATAAACCAGATTCCCTGATTAGTTGAGAAATAAACATCGTTCCCTTTGAATACAGCAATGTCTGTAATCCTCAATCCGGTAACAGGAAGTTGCAGAATATCGACAACCGTTCCTTCATCTTTTGTAGTTTTAAGGATACCTCCTGAAGTAGCAAATAAAATTTCTCCCGTACTTGTTTCTGCAATATCATTGATCATATCAAAACCCTTCGGGGTTTCTATCCGAACAAATTTTTCTGTAATAAGCGAATAGTAATTCAGGCCGCTGCCATCAGTGCCAATCCATATCCTTTTTTTTGAATCTTCAAAGAGGCATAAAATACGGTTACTGGAAAGACTTTCACTGTTATTTGTTTTGTGGGAATAGTTGAGTACATTAAAGCCATCGTACCGGTTAAGCCCGTCATAAGTCCCAATCCAAATAAAACCATAGCTGTCCTGGAGAAAACAACTTACGTCATGCTGGGATAATCCATCATTTACAGTCAATGATTTAAATACAAGCCCCTGCCCTCGGGAGTTAAACCCACAAAGTATGAGTAAGGCAGCAAGTAAAATCTTATTGACCATCTTCAAACATCTATTTTCGGCGAATTTCTGCACAGTTATTTTGATAACCAAATTACAACAGTATTCATATTGCTTTAGTTTAATACATGGTTATGCATTTCCGGCTGAAAGAACCCCGGCAAGTATAAAGCGACGTAAAGTAGTTTGTTCTGTTAGAAATGTTTTAATAAAAATGTTTTTGCATAAAACGGGATTTGGTTTCTTTTGCCGGTAGAACGGGTATTATGCGCATCATTTCATACAACGTAAACGGCATACGTGCCGCCATCAAAAAGGGATTTTTAGACTGGCTTGCCACCAACCCTGCAGATATCATTTGTGTTCAGGAAACAAAAGCCAACCACGATGACGTGGATAAAGCTGCTATTGAAAAGCTGGGATATGAAACCCATTGGTTTTCGGCTCAGAAAAAGGGCTACAGTGGTGTAGCTATTTTTTCAAGCATAAAAGCAGATAAAGTAACTACGGGCACAGGCCACGCTGTAAGCGATGCGGAAGGCAGGGTCATTCAGGCCGATTTTGGAAAGGTTACAGTCATTAATGCTTATTTCCCAAGCGGAACAAGCGGTGACGAAAGACAGTCGTACAAGTATGTTTGGCTTGATGAATTTTTTGAATATGTAAACGAACTGAGGAAGAAGAGAAAGCAACTCATTATTGTTGGCGATTACAATATTGCCCATAAGGAAATTGATATCCATGATCCGAAAGGCAACAAGAACTCAAGCGGATTTTTGCCCGAAGAAAGGGCATGGATGGATAAGTGGGTTGATGCGGGATTTGTGGATACATTCCGTTTTTTAAACCCCGAAACAAAGGGGGCCTATTCATGGTGGAGTCAGCGCTTTCCGAGTGTGCGGCTGAACAACAAGGGCTGGCGTATTGATTATATTTGCGCTACGGAAACTTTAAAGGGAAAAATTAAGGATGCCGCTATTTTTCCGGATGTAAAGCATAGTGATCATTGTCCGGTTTATGCCATGTTTGAAATGGGAAATTAGAAATACGAAATTAGAAATTGCTATGGCATCAAAGGAATTAATTGACAGAACATTCAATTTTGCGGTAGCTGTTGGAAAATTGACCAATGAACTGCCTGCGAACCTGATTAACCGGTCTTATTGCGCTCAAATAATCAGGAGTTCTTCCTCTGTCTATGCTAATTTTCGTGCTTCACAAAGAGCAAAATCTGACAGGGATTTTTTAAATAAACTGAAAATTGTTGAAGAAGAATGCGATGAGACCATTGGTTTTCTTGAATTGCTGTTAGCATTTAATGATGATTACGCAGAAAATATAAACAGCTTAATTAACGAAGGCAATCAATTATTAAGAATTGTTGTGGCATCTATAAATACCGTAAAAACAAAAATGGCGAGGGCAAAAGAAAAAAAATGACCCCGTATTTTGTATTTCCCATTTCGTATTTCCCATTTCGTATTTCCCATTTCGTATTTCGTATTTATAAAATATTCCCATGTACATCTACAACGTAACCACCCAACTCTCCTGGGCCATCCACAATGATTGGCTGCAATGGATGAAGGATACTCATATACCCGAAGTGGTGGGTACGGGTTGTTTTACCCATCACCGGATGGTGAGGGTGCTTGAAATGGATGAAAGCGAGGGGCCAACCTATGCGGTGCAGTACTTTACCGAAACACTGGAAAGCTATCGCCGGTACATCACCCAGTATGCCCCTGCATTGCGGCTCGATGGCCAAAAAAGGTGGGGAGATGCCTGTATTTCTTTCCGTTCATTGATGGAAGTTGTCCACTGATTGTGGAAAATAAAGTTGAAGGGGCCTGCTTTATTTTAAAATTCTTCATACGCTGCAACCCTTGAATTTGCTGCATTTTTCAGGGGTCAAACCCTTGAAAGTCAATACTGTAGCGGGTTTCGGAATGTCTTTGTTCCGTCTTTTTTATAGAGGTTTTTACCGGGTTCGGCTGTAACCCTTATCAGAACAGCATTTCACAGGATTGGACCACGAAACCCGATGGTCTTGTTTTTAGGTTCTTTTACCGTTTATATTTGTTGAAGACAATATTTAAAAAACATTTTTTATGAACAAAGCAGAATTGATCGCTAAAGTTGCCGACGATGCCGGTATTACCAAGACGCAGGCTAATGCTGCGCTTGATTCATTTGTGGAAGCAGTAACCAAGGCGCTGAAAAAGGGTGACAAAGTAACCCTCGTTGGTTTTGGTACATTCTCTGTGAGCAAGCGTGCTGCCCGTAACGGACGTAACCCCCAAACAGGCGAAGTGATTAAGATTAAGGCTAAAAAAGTTGCCCGCTTTAAGCCCGGAAAAGAGCTTTCTGAAAAAATCTAATGCCTGCCATCGGGTAAAAGCTTTGCCGGGAAGGACCACAAATCCTTCCCGGTTTTTTAGTGGTTTAACATTTGTGCCTTACATTTGCACCCTTGTTTTACATCCACAAAAAAAATCACCATGGGAAGAGGAGATAAAAAAACCAAAAAAGGTAAAATCGCTAAAGGTTCTTTCGGAAAAGTAAGGCCTGCACGTCCTGCAACCAAAAAGACTGCTCCTGCTGCCGCTAAGGAAGCCTGAGTATTTTCAATGACCGGCTTCGGTACTTTTGAAAAAATAAGATTGCCCGTTTGTTCTTAAAAAGGAGATGCGGGTTTTTTTATGCCCTTCAGCGGGCATCAGGATACAGAATCCTTTACCAGTGTTCCCACTTTGGCCCCGCAAACCACCTGTAGCAGGTTATCGGGTTTGTTCATATCAAAAACAATGATGGGCAGGTTGTTTTCCATGCAAAGCGTAAACGCCGTCATATCCATTACCCTCAGGTTTTTGCTGATACAATCCTGAAAGGAAATGGCATCATATTTGGTGGCATTCGGGTCTTTTTCGGGGTCGGCTGTATAAATGCCATCCACCCTTGTGCCTTTCAAAATCACGTCCGCCTTTATTTCAATGGCACGCAGGCTTCCCGCGGTATCGGTTGTAAAATAAGGATTGCCCGTACCTGCGCCGAAGATGACGACCCTGCCTTTTTCAAGGTGACGGATGGCCCGCCTGCGGATATAAGGTTCCGCCACCTGTTCCATTTTGATGGCGCTTAAAAGGCGGGTAAAAACACCTTCTTTCTCCAGGGCGCTCTGAATAGCCATTCCGTTGATAACCGTGGCAAGCATGCCCATATAGTCGCCCTGAGCCCGTTCTATGCCTGTTTCGGCTTCATTCATCCCGCGGTAAATATTGCCGCCTCCAATCACCAGCGCTACCTCTACACCAATATCAACCAGCTTTTTAATCTCCTTGGCATAATGACCCAGCACATTGGGATCGAGGCCAAAATTACTTTCACCAACAAGGGATTCTCCGGAAAGCTTCAGCAGTACGCGCTTATATCTTGGTATCATGAGCAAATTTTTCGGGGCAAATATCAGGGTTTGCAATCAAAAAGCAGCTACAACCGGCCGAACCATTTGCCTATGACCGGTAAATGGGCAAGTTCCTTCCTTTCCGAAAAAGAAAGGGCTGCTGCAAAAACCGAGAGCAGGACCACCCCCAAACCAACACGTGCCAACATGTTGGGCAAATAACTGGCCGAAAAACGGTGGACGGAATACAAAAGGGCCGCAAATACAATGTACCCGGTTAATTTTTTCAGTTCATAAGGTACAGGGTAATGACGCTGTCCCATCCAGTAGCTTGCCACCATCATATAGGCATAGCACACAAAAGTGGCCCAGGCGCTTCCGGTGTATCCGTATTCGGGAATCCACCACAGGTTGAGCGCAATGGTTATAACCGCCCCCGTAAGGGTGATGCGGGCCCCTATCCAGTTGTTGTTTGTCAGTTTATACCAGATACTCAGGTTGTAATAAATACCCAGGAAAACGCTTGCCATCGCCAGGATGGGCACAATGTAAATTCCTTCTCCGTATTCGGCATTTTTATAGGTGATCAGCCATTTCCAGATATCGAGAAATAATGAAACCCCCAGAAACATCATACAACAGGCCATTACAAAAAACTTCATCACCCGCGCATAGGTGGAGGCTGCATCTCCTTTGGACGATTGGGCAAAAAAGAAGGGTTCGGCAGCCATTTTGAAAACCTGAATGAAAATGGTAATCAAAACCGCTAGCTTGTAATTGGCGCCAAATACGCCAAGATCGTGTGCCTTTTCTGCATCGGGCAGGGGCGAAACTTTGATGTAAATAAAGCGGCTCAGCATTTCGTTGATCATTCCTCCGAATCCAACCACTACCAGCGGAAGGCTGTATTTCATGATCTCTTTCCACAGTTCTTTATCAAAAATGAGCCTCGCCTGTTTCCATTCCGGAAAAAGCATCAGCAGCGTAAGGATGCTGCCCAGCAAATTGGCAATCAGTACATAGCCTACGCCCATACCGGGATCATACCAGCCAAACAAGGGATGGCCTTCAAACCGGGGTGCGATCAGGTAAAAAAGTATGGTAAAAAAGATGTTGGCAACAATATTGGAAACCCTTACAAAAGCAAATCTTCGTGGACGCTCTTGCTGACGCAGTAAAGATTGTGGCAACAAAGACAGTGTATCGAAAAAAACAATCCACGCAGCCAGCCTTATATATTCGGGGTGATCGGGAATTTCGATCCAGGCAGCAAGGCTTCCGCTGAAGAAGAGGAGCGGCAGCGTAAACAGGATGGTGGAAAACAAAAGGGATACCGTCAGCGTGTTGTACACCTGCTGCTTATCCTTTACCTGTCCAAACCTGAAGAAGGCTGTTTCGAGCCCGTACGTAAAAATGATATTGAGAAATGGGATAAATGCGTAAATATTCGTAATAACACCAAAAGCATCCGGCTTAAAAATCCCCACAAGCAGTAAGGAAAGCAGGTAATTCAAAAAGCGGCTAAGGATGGTGGGTACTCCGTACCAAAGGGTATGCCCGGCTAATTTTTTAATGTTGCTCACGAAAAGTGTAAAATAAATATCTCCAAAAATAGGAATAGCAGGTGTTTGTACAATAAATGAACGATAACCTTTGGAATTGATGTCTAAAGTTTACATTTGAATACCAAATCGTATTACTATGAAAAGGATATTATTTTACCTTGTAGTAGCCAGTATGTTTCTGTTGAATGCTTCCGTTTTGTTTGGACAGGAATTTAAAACAGGCCATGTTGAGTTTAACGGTGCCAGATATCCTGCATATATAAAAGAAATGGATGCCTCTGTTGATCAGGCAATCAATGCCGTAAAAGAAATCATGACGGCCAAAGGAGCAAAAGGAAAAGAGTTTAAAGGGTTTTTAATTTACAGGGAGGTAGTGCTGCCTGCCACCGGAAGTTATGACGTGCACGACCTTTTCGTAAAAGTGGACCCGATCGGGAAAAAAGCAAATAACAGGTCAAAAATTCACCTGATCATAACCAAACCCGGGGCTATCTCCGAAGACAAGCCTTCCAAAGAAAACCGAAACTCCGCGGTGCCGGTAGCGCTTGCCGCCGGGGGCGTTGCCATTTTGGATGAAGTAACCCCTGCTGTCGAAAATCAGGTGTATTTGCGTAATGTACTAAACCAGGAAAACGAGGTGAAAAAGGCCGAGAAGAAGTTACAAGACCTTCAGGATGATCAGGCAAAATTGGAAAAACAATTATCCAAATTACAGGAAGACCTTAAGAAAAATAAAAGCAATATCGACACTCAGATAAAACAGGTGGAGGCTGCAAAAGCGGAACTGCAGCGGGTGAAGGCATCTAAACAATAATGCCTGTGTCTTATGGCTGTGCAAGCCCGGGATTGCTGATAAATGCCTGATCGGTCAGGGTATTTAAAAATGCCCAAAGCTGCCCCTTTTCAAAATTGGAAAGGGGAATTTTATTTCTGACAAGCGGATCGGTGGTCGGCCCGTTGACTACCCTTGCATTGTAATGTTCAAATACATCAAATATATCCCTTGTGCGGCCATCGTGGAAGTATGGAAACGACAGCATGACATTACGTAAAGAGGGTACTTTGAATTTCAGGCTGTCGGCAGGATTGCGGGTGATCCTCATACGGCCTGCATCACGCAATACCGGTTTTCGTAGCCAAGGCTTTCGGGCAGGGTAAAAGTGGCTTCGCCTCTTTTTACTTTATCGTACTTGCTTTCGGAGCTTACCATGGTCAGCATAAACTGGCTCAGGGCTTTCGTCATGGAAGCGGTCGATGGTTTTTCCTGGCCAAAAGCAGCCTTGAACATGGAGCGGTACGTTGCATCAGCTTCCAGCTTTTTTAAAACATTTTCCAGGGTTTCTGCCATTTCATTGGGTGCCGTAATGGGAGCAATAGGCTGTACATCAAGGTGGTTGATTCCCCCATCGTGGTGAAATTCCTTCATCCATGCAAGGTTTTGCAGCGCCTGCGCATTGCGGGTGGTAAACTGACCATTGAAGCCATGGCTGAGATCGTGGTCGAAGGTGGCAAAAGCCGAGGTTTGCTGATGGCAGCTTGCGCACGGAAAATTCCCGTCTTTGCTGAGGATACCGTCATAAAACAGCTTTTTCCCAAGGGCAATGCCTTCTTCGGTCAGGGGATTTTCAGCAAATGTATAAACAGGGGCAGGCCAGCCTTGCGGTATTGAAAATTTTACCGGGGTGGGGTTATTTTCCAATGAACCACTGTCTTTTTTACTGCACGAAGCCATGTAAAAAAAAGAAACCACAAGGGCCCACCATACTATGTTGTTGGAAAATTTCAAATTAATTGCTAACCGAGGTTATTGAAAACATACGACTGTAATTCACGGAAATTTGCTGCGCCATGTTGCCGGCGTTCATAACAAAAGGTTCATCGGCTATGCGCAACGGAAAAGGGCCGTCAAACCATTTGTCAAGGTTTACGCTTACCTCTACATATGCGGTATCGCTTGCTGAAAAAGGTGTTAAGGTCGGGAAAGGCATTTCAATGGTTTGC
>JALOMX010000392.1 GCA_025455245.1 Chitinophagaceae bacterium | reverse complement strand
CGAGGGTAAGTTTGATGCGGAGATTGTTCCCGTTCCCATACCGCAGCGCAAAGGCGACCCCGTTATGTTTGCCAAAGATGAAGAGCCGTGGAATGTAAAGTTTGATAAAATTCCGGAGTTGCGCCCCGCGTTTGAAAAAGACGGCACCGTTACGGCAGCCAATGCAAGCACGATGAACGATGGTGCAGCCGCGCTGGTTTTGGTAAGCAAATCGTATGCAGAGGCAAATGGTTTGAAGCCCATTGCAAAGGTTATTAGCTATGCCGATGCAGAACAGGCACCTGAATGGTTTACCACTACCCCATCGCTGGCATTGCCCCGCGCGGTAGCCAAAGCAGGTTTGCAAATGAGCGACCTCGAATATGTAGAACTGAATGAAGCTTTTAGCGTTGTGGGGCTTGCCAACATAAAACTGATGAACCTTGACCCTGCGAAAGTAAATGTGCATGGCGGGGCGGTGGCGGTGCAGGCATTTGCAACGGCGGTGGCGGCGCAAGCGCCATGGTCATTGAAGCACTTTAAACCGGGAAAATAAATGAAGCTTTTTAAACAAACACGGCTGATCATTCCATTCCTTATTGTCATTATGGGTGTATTCAACCTGATGAACAAAGAACTGGACAGTTCGCTCAGAACCTTCTGGATGTTCCTGACGCCCTTTGCATTTTTCATAGGCGTGTTCAGGGCTTTCTTGCTGTACAGGCAGAAAAAGTCGGAGGAACCCAATGAGGTGAAGTAGTTTGGAAATCGTTTTATATAGATGCCACTGACCTTTTAAATCAGTGGCATTTTAATAGCCATAAAATATAACTTTACACTAAAGTTGAAATTTATGCAAAGTCTTCTTAATAGAATTACTGTATTACCTGATTTGTGTAATGGAAAGCCTACTATCAGAGGCAAACGAATTACGGTACACACAGTATTAGGACACCTTGCCGCAGGTGATTCAACTGAAGATATTATCGAGATGTATCCCTTTCTTGAAAAGGACGATATAAAAGCAGCTCTTGAATACGCTTCAATATTAGCCGACAGAAGTTTTGTAGATATCCATTCTAACCTTAAACTTTCGGCATGAGGTTTCTGGTTGATGCTAACATTCCAATAGGAATTCCTGAATTATCAGACAATCAATTTTTATATGTTTATAATTGGAATGAAAATGCTTCGGATTCTGAAATTTGGAATTATGCTTTAGAAAATGATCTTATCATAATTACAAGAGACTCAGATTTCTACTATCGGTACATTACGTCAAAACATTTCCCAAAAGTTATTTTTCTACAACTCCAACAATTGAGTAAACAAGGAATTAAGGACTTTTTCTCAAAAAACTGGATAGAAATTTCCCTTCTGATTGAAAAAGCAGACATGTTGATTGTTGACCTGGAAAGAATTCAATTGATAAATAAATGAAAGAAAAATACAAGTGAACTATTTGTGCCTTCCTTTCAAAACCTCCACCACATCATTCAGCGAATAACCCTTTGCCTGCAGCAACACTAAATAGTGAAACATCAGGTCGGCAGCCTCACCTAAAAAAAGGTCGCGGTTGTCATCTTTCGATTCTATTACAAGTTCCACTGCTTCTTCCCCAACCTTTTGGGCAACCTTGTTGATACCCTTTGCAAACAGTGATGAGGTATATGATTTTTCGGAAGGATTGGTCTTTCTGCCTTCAATCACTTTTTCCAGATGAAATAAAAACTCAGCCGGGTTTTCCATGGCCAATTCATTGAAACAGGTATCGGCGCCGGTATGGCAGGTTGGTCCAATAGGATTTGCCTTAATAAGCAGCGTATCATGATCGCAGTCCACAAGAATATCCTTCAGTTCAAGAAAATGTCCGCTTTTTTCTCCTTTCGTCCAAAGCCGTTGTTTGCTCCTGCTGTAAAAGGTAACGTGGCCGGATTGACGTGTTTCAGTCCAAGCCGCTTCATCCATAAACCCTACCATCAATACCCTGCCATCTTTCCAATGCTGTACCACTGCGGGCACCAACCCGTCAGCATATTTTGAATAATCAATAGTCATATTTTCCATGTTATTTACCATCCGCTTTTTGTATCCTTCCACTTTTTAATCCATTCATCATTTTTCTTTTTTTCCCTTCGCTTGTTGATGCCCGGGCCTAATTGATACATACCATACAAGGCGGCGACAATCGTTCCGATAATTGCAAGTATCCAGCTCATAGTCTTACAGGTATTTGTTGACCTCTAAGATACGCTTTCAAATGAGGAATCGGAATTTCTCCGAAATGAAAAATACTTGCGGCAAGGGCGGCATCGCATCCGGTTTGCCTGAAAACATCTGTAAAATGCTCCATACTTCCCGCACCGCCTGAGGCAATCACGGGAATATTTACGGCTTCATTTACCGCCCTTGTCACGTTAATGGCAAATCCACTTTTTGCGCCATCCGTGTTCATGCTTGTCAATAAAATTTCACCGGCGCCGCGTTCATTTATTTCCCTGGCCCAGGGAACGGTAAACTTTTCGGTGGGCCTTGTTCCACCATGTGTCACTACCCTTTGGGCTATAGTGCCATCCTCACCTTCCAGGAGTTTAGTATCGATGGCCACCACTACAAACTGACTGCCGAATTCTTTGGCAAGTTCATCCACGAGTTCGGGACGGCGTACTGCGCTTGAATTGATGGAAACCTTATCGGCACCGGCTTCCAGCAAAACCGATGCATCAGCGATGGAACTGATTCCGCCCCCAACCGTAAATGGAATGTTTATATGTTTCGCTATTTCCAATACCAGTGATGCAAAAGTCTTCCTCCCTTCATTGGTTGCCGTTATATCCAGAAAAACCAACTCATCGGCACCTTCCACCACATATCGTTGCGCCAGTTCAATGGGATCACCGGCATCGCGAATGTTTTCGAAGTTGATACCCTTAACCGTGCGGCCATTTTTAATATCAAGGCAAGGGATTATTCTTTTTGTGAGCATGGTTGAAAATTTAAGTTCAGCGTGTTTAAATATTCGGTCTGGATAAATGGTGATACCAAAACTTTGGAATTTGGAATTTTTTAATTTGGAATTTTCTGCTTAAACAACTTTAGCAAGTTCCTTCACATCAATTTTCCCTTCATAAATGGCTTTAC
>JALOMX010000391.1 GCA_025455245.1 Chitinophagaceae bacterium | reverse complement strand
GATTCCCGATTTGTCCAATTTATATAAAACGCATTCACTAGCAGTATTCAACTCGTTCATTGGAGAAGGAAATAGCGATTCTTGATGTAACTGGAGTAAAAAATTAATCCTTGATTAAAAAAGAATCTGCATTTTGCCGGTATAATACATCATTATGCTTCGCCGTCATTTTCTCCGCAATCTTTCATTTGTATCCGCAGGATTGATGCTGCCTGCACAGGAACTCTTTGCCCGGTTTTTCGGGTTTAAAAAACCTTTGGTTAAAGGAAGGGTGTTAGCAGCCGGAAAGCCCCTCGCCGGCGTAGGCATCAGCGATGGCTTCGAAATCATACAAACCGATAGCGAAGGCCGCTATTCTTTACAGCCGCACAGCAATGCGCGTTTCATCTTTATTATTTTGCCATCAGGCTATGAGGTTCCGCATGGAAATAAACTGGCATCATTTTTCGAAAGCATTGCTGCCTATGGTGATGAGCAAATTATCAACTTTTCGCTTCAGCCTTTAAAGGTTTCTGATGAAAAACATGCTTTTATCATTTGGGGCGATACACAGATACTTGATAAGGATGATGCAAAACAATTGTTGGAAGTTTCGGCTCCGGAAACCAAAAGGATTGCTGCATCGCTTGGCAACCTGCCGGTGCATGGGATAGCATTGGGCGACCTTGTTTTTGATAAATTTGATCTTTATCCCGACTATAAAGAGGCTGTTGCAAAAACAGGTGTGCCTTTTTTCCAGGTGATTGGCAACCACGATATGGACCTGAATGCGCGCAGCGATGAAATGAGCGACATAACCTACCAATCACATTTTGGCCCAACTTACTATAGTTTCAACCGCGGCAAGGTGCACTACGTTGTGCTCGACAATGTTTTTTGCCACAAACCCTCAAGGGGTTACATAGGTTATTTAACTGAGCATCAGCTTGCCTGGCTCGACAAGGACCTTGCTTTAGTGCCACCCGGCAGTACGGTGGTGGTAAGCCTTCATATCCCTACCAAAACAGGAGCGGCCAAAAGAGCGGGTCAACGGGAAGAAAGTGCAGCCAATACCACAAGCAACCGGGATATTTTGTATAAAATGCTGAAGCCTTTTAATGCCCATATCATGAGCGCACATACACATGTAAGCGAAAACTGGGTGGATGGAAACCTGATGGAACACAACCACGGTACGGTGTGCGGTGCATGGTGGAGTGGCCCTATTTGCAGCGATGGTTGCCCACCGGGTATTGGGGTGTATATGGTGGATGGAGAAAACCTTTCGTGGTATTACCACCCCACCGGCGGAAATAAGGAAACGCAAATAAGATTATATGCACCTGGAAAAAGTCAGGACAAACCCAATAGTGTAGTGGCCAATGTATGGAACTGGGATCCCGCCTGGAAGGTTGAATGGATGCAGGATGGCAAGCCGATGGGTGAAATGGAACGATTTACCGGTAAAGACCCCTGGGCCATTGAACTCTACCTCGGACCTGAACTTCCGGCAAAACATAAATGGGTGGAACCAAGCCTTACCGAACATTTGTTTGCTGCAATGCCTGCATCGGGTGCGAAAGAGGTCACCGTTTTGGCAACTGACAGGTTCGGGGTGAAATTTTCAGAAAAAATCAGTTTGGCATAGAAAAACATAATTTCTAAATTTATTGTCCGTTTCAGCGTTTGAAATACTATGCGAACAATCCTCTTTTTGTATTTTTCGATTATTCTTTCACCGGTTTTCTCTCAGCAGAAAAAGGCTGAAATCCCTATAGGATCGAGAGCCTGGCAAAAAAAATGGGCATCATTCGAACCCGGAAAGTGGATGATGAAAACGGAAGTCTCCAATGGAGAATACCGGGAATTTTTAGATGCTTTGAAAAGCGCAGGAAAGGAAGAGGAATACGAGTTTTTTTACCCCGATACTGCGGGCTGGAAAAGGAATAAGGAAGGAAATGATGCCTACGTGAGTTATTATTTTTCACACCCTTCATTTAAGAATTATCCGGTAGTAAACATTACCCATGCAGCGGCTTACGATTACTGCATGTGGCTTAATGAGGAATACAAAAAACTAAAAGAAAAACCCTATGGCAATGTAGAATTTCGTTTGCCTGCGCATGATGAATGGATGCTTGCAGCAAGGTCGGGCAAGGGAGATGACAGGATTTATCCATGGAATGGCATGTACTTAAGAAATAATAAAAATCAGAATTTGTGCAACTATCGCAGTGATGAAGCCCGTGATGACCTGTCTGCAGGACTCAATGATAAAGCCTTTGTAACAGCACCAATAAACTCATTTTTCCCGAATGAAATTGGCCTGTACAATATGAGCGGCAATGTAGCCGAAATGATAGCCGATATTGGTATTGCCGTGGGTGGCAGCTATTATGATTCCGGCGAGAATGTACGTGTCAATAGCCGTAAAAATTATGCCAAATCAGCTCCGGATGTGGGTTTTAGGGTGATAATGGTTAAAATTGAAGATTAATAAATTTTAGGCATGCACAAAGCTTCTGGCAGTATTTTACCCGTTATCGAAACCCGAAACTTATCCTTCGGTTATCAACCATCGAGGCCAATTCTTACCAATGTTTCCCTTCGTGTAAATCGGGGCGATATATATGGTTTTTTGGGGCCAAACGGCGCAGGTAAAACTACCACTATGCGCCTTTTAA
>JALOMX010000390.1 GCA_025455245.1 Chitinophagaceae bacterium | reverse complement strand
CAGCAAAAGAAATCATTTGGGGAATTTAATAACCGGACCCCGGTTTGAGGAAAGCCAATATTCATCCGTTTTATAGATATTTCAGTGATGAACAAAAAATATCTCTAAATGCAATTCTGTTAATAAGCGTAAAAAAATATTTCAAAGTTTCATTATTTATTTACTGGGCATACTATTTTTAATACCGGTTTTATGGATATTTTCAGTGATACACAAAAAATATCTCTAAAGGTAATTTTTGTAAAAAGTGTAATGAAAAATTATCAGGCAAAATCAGATCAGGTGATTCAGTGCATGACCCATTTTTTCCTTCTTGGTCTGAAGGTAGCGGTGATTGTGCGGATTAGGTTGTACTTCAAGCGGAACAGTTTCAACAATTTCAAGACCATATCCCATTAACCCGACCCTTTTTTTAGGATTGTTCGTCATAAGCCTGAGCTTTGTTACATTGAGGTGACGCAGGATTTGCGCACCTACGCCATAATCCCTCGCATCTGCGGGTAACCCAAGCATCAGATTTGCTTCAAGGGTATCGGCTCCCTGTTCCTGTAATTTGTATGCCCGGAGTTTATTGGTCAACCCTATCCCTCTACCCTCCTGATTCATATAAAGAATGATCCCCCTTCCTTCTTTTTCTACCATTTGCAAAGCGCATGCAAGCTGATCGCCGCAGTCGCAGCGAAGACTTCCCAGGATATCCCCGGTAAAACAACTTGAATGTACCCTTGTTAGCACAGGTTCATCCTTTTTCCAGTCACCTTTCATAATGGCGAGGTGTTCATTACCATTGCTTCTGTCGAGGAAGGATGCCAGTTTAAAATGACCATAAATGGTTGGCATTTCTACCTGTACAATTTCTTCAATCAGGCTATCCCTTTCAAGCCGGTATTCAATCAGGTCTTTTATGGAAATAAGTTTCAGATTCCATTCTTTGGCCAAAACCTCCAATTGGGGAACCCTTGCCATGGAACCGTCTTCATTCATGATTTCAATAAGCACCCCTGCCGGTTCAAGTCCTGCAAGTCTTGCAAGGTCAACAGTGGCTTCGGTATGTCCTGAGCGGCGAAGCACTCCCCCATTTTTTGCTTTTAAGGGAAAAATGTGTCCCGGCCTTCCAAGATCTGAAGGTTTTGTCTCAGTATCTATAAGTGCTTTTATGGTTTTTGACCTGTCGGAAGCCGATATTCCGGTAGTTGTTCCATGGCCAAGCAGGTCAACAGAAACAGTAAATGCCGTTTCGTGCATGGAAGTGTTGGAAACAACCATCGGATGAAGTTCGAGTTCCCGGCATCTTTCTTCGGTAAGGGCGGCACAAACCAACCCCCTGCCAAACTTAGTCATGAAATTGATAACCTCAGGGGTGGCAAAACGGGCCGCAATAATCAGATCCCCCTCATTCTCCCTGTCCTCATCATCCACTACAATCACCATTTTTCCTTTACGGATATCCTCTATGGCACTTTCAATTGAATCCAACATATTCAGAAATGTTTAGCAAAAATACAATCCTGTGCCCCAAAGAGTTGCATAATTGTGGAAAACCCCCAAAATGGGGTAATAATTTGTTAACATAAACCAAACTCAATGTTATAATGTTAATGTTTCTTTGCAGCCGAAACTAAATGTTTACAATCTATGAAAGGAAGAGTTTTACTTTTTTCCCTGATTTCCCTCCTTATCCTCCAAAGCTTTAATGGCTTTGCACAGGTAACAAGCAGCGGCATTACAGGTAGTGTTTCAAGCGCAGCCGGATTAGATATGGCTGGCGCAACCATTAAAGCTATACACGTTCCTTCCGGAACAGTTTATTCCACTGTTGCCCAAAAAGGCGGTAGTTTTCAAATGACCGGCTTACGCCCCGGTGGTCCTTACAAAGTAGAAATTGGCTTTGTAGGACAAAAACCCATCGTTTATGAAAACATTTTTCTGGAATTAGGTGACGCCTACAACCTGACTGTGGTTCTTGAAACAGATAAAACAGAACTGACAGAGGTAGTGGTAACCGGTTCAAAAAGAAGAGGTTCTGTTGAAAAAAATGGGGCCTCAACCGTAGTTGACAACCGTCTTTTGAACAGCCTCCCTACCATTTCAAGGAGTATTACAGATTTCACAAGGTTAACTCCTCAGGCCGTTGGTAACAGTTTTGGCGGTCGTGATGGTCGCTACAACAACATCACGGTTGATGGTGCCAACCTGAACAACAACTTTGGATTGAGCAGCGAGCCCCTTCCCGGTGCCGGCAATAACCCTATTTCACTTGATGCCATTGAACAGGTATCGGTTAACCTTTCTCCCTTTGATGTAAAGCAGGGTAACTTTACCGGCGCGAATATTGCCGCCGTTACCCGTAGCGGAACAAACACTTTCCGCGGAACGGTTTACCATTTCTGGCAAAATTCCAATATGATTGGTGACGAGATTAAGGATGTAAAAGCTGCAAAGCCTGCAACTGAGTCAAAAATCTGGGGTGGTAGCTTAGGCGGCCCAATCATCAAAAACAAATTATTCTTTTTTGTAAATGCCGAATTTGAAAACAAACCTCCGGCTGCAGGTATTACATGGACCCCAACGGGTGGTTCCGGCGTTGGTAACATAAGTAATGTTACTGTTGCTGACCTTCAGCGCGTTGATCAGTACGTTCGCCAAAGGTTTAATTTCGATCCCGG
>JALOMX010000076.1 GCA_025455245.1 Chitinophagaceae bacterium | reverse complement strand
GGAAGAAATACCTGCTTGATACGATCACCCCACGATTGACGCTGAATGTCTTTATCGAGATATTCCTTCACAGAACGCTCTTTGCCGCTCACTACCCGCAGCACATACCATTTACTATCTTGTTGTTCTGTTACAGGCGTTTCCATTATCTGAATAAGGAGTAGATTAACTTAAGTAAATTTTCCGATGCAATATCCATTACCCAAACCATAGCCGTAATAACAATAGTGGCTACAATAACGATAACAGTACTTTGCTGCAATTGCCCCCATGTTGGCCAGGTCACCTTCTCGGTAAGCTCGTGCAAGCTTTCCTTTACGTATGCAGAAACTTTATTCATAAATATCAAATTTGAAATTTGAAATTTGAAATTTCAAATTGTTTGCACGGGCACCCGGATTCGAACCAGGATCAAAGGTTTTGGAGACCTCTATTCTACCGTTGAACTATGCCCGTATAAAATAAGTACGAAAAATGAAGTACGAAGTTAGAAGTTTTTTACGACTTCGCATTTCGTACTTCGTATTTCGTACTTTATAGTGATTACTTAAGAATCTCAGTAACCTGTCCGGCACCTACGGTACGTCCACCCTCGCGGATAGCGAACTTCAAACCTTTTTCCATAGCGATCGGCTGGATAAGCTTAATGGTAAGGTTGGTGTTGTCACCGGGCATAACCATTTCAGTACCTTCATTCAGGTGAACTTCACCGGTTACGTCAGTGGTACGGAAATAGAACTGAGGACGGTATTTGTTAAAGAATGGAGTATGACGTCCACCTTCTTCCTTGCTCAGTACATAAACTTCAGCTTTGAAATCGGTATGCGGAGTGATAGAACCGGGCTTGCAAATAACCATACCGCGACGGATCTGGCTCTTTTCAATACCACGGAGGAGAAGACCTGCGTTATCACCTGCTTCACCTTCGTCAAGAAGCTTCTTGAACATTTCAACACCTGTAACGGTAGAAGTCAGTTTATCAGGCATCATACCTACGATTTCAACAGGCTCACCTACCTTAATCTTACCGCGCTCAATACGACCGGTAGCAACAGTACCACGACCGGTGATTGAGAATACGTCTTCAACGCTCATCAGGAACGGAAGATCAACCGGACGGGGAGGCAGAGGAATGTATTCGTCAACAGCAGCCATCAGTTCGTTAACCTTGGCAACCCACTTGTCTTCGAATGCGAGTGCGCCGGTTGCAGAACCCTGGATGATAGGAGTATTGTCACCATCAAAGCCATAAGAGCTGAGGAGGTCACGGATTTCCATTTCAACGAGCTCAAGCAGTTCGGGATCATCTACAAGGTCAACCTTGTTCATGAAAACCACAAGACGGGGAACACCTACCTGACGGGCAAGAAGGATGTGCTCCTTAGTTTGGGGCATAGGACCATCGGTAGCAGCTACCACGAGGATAGCGCCGTCCATTTGGGCCGCACCCGTAATCATATTCTTCACGTAGTCAGCGTGACCGGGACAGTCAACGTGCGCATAGTGACGATTTGCTGTTTGATATTCAACGTGAGCAGTATTGATGGTAATACCACGCTCTTTTTCTTCGGGAGCGCCGTCAATTTCATCATACTTCTTTGCTTCAGCCAAACCCTGTTGAGCCAGGATTGCAGTGATAGCAGCAGTCAATGTTGTTTTACCGTGGTCAACGTGGCCAATCGTACCTACGTTAACGTGAGGCTTGTCCCTCTTAAAGGTCTCTTTTGCCATTTTAGATGTTTTTAATAATTGTTTACACTTTTTTTTTAACGATCGCCAGATAGGTGTTGACCATCCGGTTTTCTGAGCCGTTGATGAGAATTGAACTCACGACCTCTTCCTTACCAAGGAAGTGCTCTACCACTGAGCTACAACGGCGTAGTTCAGTTGGCAGTTGTTCAGTTGGCAGTTTGCAATGTTTTTAAATAATATTGCTTACTGCATCATTGCTAACTGCAAACTGCATTGGAGCGGAAGACGAGTCTCGAACTCGCAACCTATAGCTTGGAAGGCTATCGCTCTACCAATTGAGCTACTTCCGCTTTTGTCGATCTTTTCAGATCAATTTTAAAGAACTATGGTGGGCAGTGGTGGATTCGAACCACCGAAGTCGAAAGACAGCGGATTTACAGTCCGCCCCATTTGGCCGCTCTGGAAACTGCCCAATACTTAAATATTCAAAACTCAAATTCCAAATCCCAAAAAATAAAATTTTTAAACCAAACTTTTGGAATTTGGAATTTGAAAATTTGGAATTTCTCTCCGAGCCACTTGTCGGAATCGAACCAACGACCTACTGATTACAAATCAGTTGCTCTACCAGCTGAGCTAAAGTGGCGATTTTTTTATTCCGCCCTGATTTTTAATTGTTAAGGCGGCTCAAAGAACTGTCCCTGTAAATTTTGGGATGGCAAAAGTAAGGCAAAAGGCAATTCAACAAAAAAAACCTTTGAAATCTTTTTAGAACCTGTGGAAAAAAAAGTCCCTGCACTTTTTATGCAGGGACTTTTTGAAGTTTATCACCCTTCCATTTTCTCTTTTCGCCTCTTTATCTGGGTGCAAACACTATCAAAGGCTTCATCAAAAGATGCTTCGAATGATTTACTACTCGATTTTACAAAAATTTCGTTTTTGGGAATTCGGACCTTGATTTCAGCTACCTTGTCTTTGATTTGATGGACCACATTGTCAAGTTTAAGAAAGACTTCCACCTTAACGATCCGGTCGTGGTACGTACTCAGTTTGTCCACTTTTTTCCGGATATGGTCTGTGAGTTTTCTGTCGGCATCAAACCGTACTGTTTGAATGTCTAGTGTCATAATGCAACACGTTTTGAGTGAATAAATAAAAGAACTAAAAGTAGAAATTTGCTTTACATAGGCATTCTGATTTTGTAGTTTAAAGATAAGATTATTTTTCCGACTTATTGATAACCTGTATCACATATAAAATTAAAATTTTTATTGGAACCTGCCCTCAGCCTTTGGGGTGTGCTTTTCCATGAATATTCTTCAGCTTTTCAATGCTATTGTGCGTGTACACCTGCGTAGCTGCAAGGCTGCTGTGTCCAAGTAATTCCTTTACGGCATTCAGGTCGGCACCGGCATTGGTCAGGTGTGTGGCAAAACTGTGCCTTAAAATATGGGGACTTTTCTTCTGCTGGGTTGTTACCGCTGAAGTATATTTTTTAACGGTCAGGTAAATCCAGGATGCATTGACCGGTTTCCCGTCCTTCCTTACCAAAAGAAATTCACTATCTGGCCTGATATCCATTTTCTTTTTATCAAAAACATAGCTTTGAATGGTTTTGAGCAAATCGCGGCGCACCGGTAATATCCTTTCCTTATTGCCCTTACCGGTCACCCTGAGCGAACACAGATGGTAATCGATCTGCGCCTCCTTTAGCCCGACCAATTCGCTTCTCCGTATTCCTGTTTCGTACAAAACAGAGACTGCAAGATGGGCTGTCCTGCCCTCCCAGTCATCCGGATAAAGCCCCGGACTCAGCAACTGTTGTATGACCGCAGGTTCGTGCCAGGAAGGCAATTTCTTCCCCGATTTTGGCCCTGTAACGGTAGCAAGGGGGGATGACGAAAGATTTCCATACTTTAAATGGTAGCGAAAAAGGGATTTCAGGGAGGATAGCTTGCGGTTGATGCTCCTTGATGAAATGCCCTCATCTTTCAGATTGGCCATCCATGTCCGTATATGGAAAGGCGCAATTTCACTGAGTTTTTTTAAGTCAAACTGTCCCGAAGAAAATTGCACAAACTGACTCAGGTCGTTCTGATAAGCTATTATTGTGTGCTCCGAATAATGCTTTTCAAATTTCAGGTACTGTAAAAAAGAGTCAATTGCCTGGTGTATATCCATAAAAAAAGTAGCCATAAAGATATACTTTATAGCTACTCAAAATAAGTTTAAAACCTGCGGAGATTATAACTCGATCTTGCCGCTTGCGATCTGCTGCTTATAAATTGCTTTCAACACTTCGCCACGACGCTTTACTGAAGGCTTGGTGAAGCTTTGACGGTCGCGAAGCTGCATCAGAATTTTTGCACGTTCAAATTTCTTCTTGTACTTTTTCAGCGCCTTGTCAATGTTTTCGCAATCTTTAGAATCGATAATAAGCATAACGGTTATACCCCCTTTAGATTTTTAAGGCTGCAAAAGTAGGTGGTTCAATTAATTAATCCAAAAAATTATTGAAGTTTAAATTTCCGGTTCCTGAATGAAGCCATGCCCTTCACCGTCTTTTTGCGCAAAATATGCATTGGCAAGGCTACGCCGAGGGCAATTCCCATTATTACAAACAAGGTGATAGCGCCATTTTGGAAAGTAGAAGCAAGTTTTTCGGAGGCTTCATTTCCATTGGGAAGCGCCATACGCATTAAACCCATCATGGTTCTGTAGGCAAAAACGCCCGGAACTAATGGTATAACAGAAGGGATAGAAAAAATGACAGGTGGAACCTGACTTGCATGAGCAATGGGAATACTTGCCAGGCCAACTGCCACTGCCGCAATGAAAGAGGCGCTGATGATACCTGCACCAATGGAAGGCAGCATCAAAATGAATTTGACCAACCCAACTAAAAACCCGCCGCCAAATATGAAAACCAGGGCCCGTTTGGGGGAATTAAATAACATGCCGAATCCTAAAGCGGCAAGACCACACCAGAATGCCTTGAACAAAACCGGCAATAATGCACTGAGGTCAAACATAACCGAAGATTTTTAAAACAACTATCAAACCAAAGGCAATTGCCAGGGCATGCACAAGCGCCCCTACTCCTCTTGCCACACCATTTATAGTATAGCCTTCCAAGATATCGGTCACGGCATTTATGAGCGGAACACCGGGAATTAAAAATAAAACACAGGTAGCAAAAGCATGTTCCAGCACCACCTCGGGCACCAGAAAATGTACGCTTCCCACTACAAAACCCGCACAAGCTGCACTGATAAACGTAATGATATATGTATTAAAATGCTTCTTCAACATCTGCTGCTTACAGAAAAGGCCAAGAAAAGTTGCAAGAAAACCAACCGCCATTTCAATGGCATTCCCCCCAAACGTAAAACAAAATGCAGCCCCTGCAAGGCTTACAAACAGTAAATTAAGCCACCTGTTATAATGCGGTTCCCCCACTATTTCTTTTAATTTCTCCCTTGCCTTGGCAGGGCCAACCTTGTTATCGTGTACCTCCCAACTGAGTTGACTGATACCCGTAAGTACTTTAAAATTTACCCCCTGTACAGCTATACTCCCGGTGCCGTTGTATAAAACGTGCCCGTTTGCATCATTTAAATTTACTGATACCGACAGCGGATTGATTTCAATATGGGCATCGAAGCCACCGGCCTTAAAAAACCTGTCAAGACTTGTTCGTATTCTTTCGCTGCTTGCTCCCGATTGAAGCAATGACCTGCCCACTTCAATGGCAATGGTACCCAATATAAGCGGGTCATCCCAGCCCTTATTTTCCATATAAAAGGTTGTTATTTTTTTCAAAACCCGCCTTCTACTACAACACCTGATTGATTTGTGGTACTAAATGCGGCAGGCATTCAAAGATATACGGAATTAAATCCACACCCGTATTTTGTCACATCAATTAATCCCAAAATCCAAACCGGTAAGCCAATACCTTTGCAACTAAACTTTGTGTAGAAATGTTTACCGGAATAATAGAAACAACAGGACGGGTTAAGGAAATTATTGCAAATGGTACCAACCGTTCATTCTGGATAGAAAGCCCGATATCCGAATCACTGAAAATTGATCAAAGTGTGGCACACAACGGTGTATGCCTTACGGTAGATGCATTAAAGCCGGACATGCATCGTATTACCGCCATTGACGAAACCCTGCAAAAAACACACCTTGGCCATTGGCAAACCGGTTCGATTGTGAACCTTGAACGCTGCCTGCTGATGGGTGGACGATTAGATGGGCATATGGTTCAGGGTCATGTGGACTGCACGGGTACATGCCTGTCGGTGGAGGATCAGGATGGCAGCTGGCTTTTCAGGTTTTCATTTCCTCCTTCATTTGCACACCTTATTATTGAAAAAGGAAGTATCTGCCTGAACGGCATCAGCCTTACGGTGTTCAATGTAGCGCACGATGCATTTTCTGTAGCCATTATTCCATATACCTGGGAGCACACCAATATGCATGCCATCAGGCCCGGCGACTTTGTGAATCTTGAATTTGATATGGTTGGAAAATATATTCAGCGTTCCATCATGCTGAAAGAAAACTAAGGTATAATACAGGACAAGTAAGGAATTTAACGGATCAATGTAAACTCACCCTTGGCTTCCAATAATTCACCGCCTTCACATTCATATGCCATGCGGTAAATAAATCCGCCTGAAGCAAGTTTATTTCCACTAAAGGTGCCATCCCAACCCGCTGTCCGGTCATTTACAAAGAAATTACTACGCTCAAATACAACCTGACCCCATCGATTGAATATCCTGAGAAAGCGCACTTTAATGCTGCTATTTCCTAAAGGATACCAAACATCATTCAATCCATCGCCATTGGGGGTAAATCCGGTAGGTATAAATAAACCTTTTACATCACAAACTAACCTCAATCTGCGGCTGTCATTGGCTACACAGCCTGCGCTGTTTTCAACCCTTATGTTATATACCATTTCTTTTTCAAGTGTAACAATCGGGGCGGGACAGTCGGTACAACTTAAATAGGTATTGGGCGACCATACATAACTAACCACATCATTGCTATACACAGGCCTCAGGATAAATGGCGCATTGGCATGGATGGCTGTATCCGGTCCTGCATCTACCAATGGAAGCGGAACTGATACGATGGTGATCGAATCTCGTGCAGGCGTTATGGTACAACCATCCGACACAGATACGAAATATTCAGCGGTTTGGGTTGCAACGAAGGTTGCCTGATTACCGTTTCCATTTACACCTATCCAATTGTATGTGTAAGGGCCGCCATTGCCTCCGCTTGCAGTAGCGGTGATCACCACCCTATCGCCCGCACATACCTGCGTTGGCCCGGTTAAGGTTACATTCAATGGTGGAAGATTGGTAATGGTAGTTATAATGATACTGTCACAATTGCCCTGTACGGTTTTCAATGTATCACGATAAGTTCCTGCTGTATTGACCACCCTGCCACCGGGGAGGCGGTAATTGGCCCCTGAACAGATCTGAACCGTATTCGAGCTTGAAACAGGAGCCGAAACGGAAAGCGTTACCCGGAAAATGACACTATCGCATCCCGCAGCAAACCGTAACGTATCGCTATAAATTCCTGAAGTGGAAACCTCTCTTCCTGAGGGTAAGGTATAACGCTGTCCCGCACAAATTCCGGCTGTCAGGTTATTGGTTACAGGTTGCCATACATTTAGGGTAACCATGGTAATAACACTGTCGCAACCGTTGGCATACCGGAGCGTATCAAGATACCTCCCCGGTGCATTTACCGCTCTGCCCGAAGGCAATATATAATTTTGCAATGGGCAAACAGATGCGGATACAGACCTGTTTTGAACAGGTGGTGCGGTAAGGGTAACGACCGTAATCAAACTGTCGCAACCTCCCGTGTATCGAATGGTATCATTGAAAATACCGGGGCTGTTTACAACCCTACCCGAAGGCAAGGTATAGGTTTGCCCTGCACAAATCAATCCGGCTGCATTTTTACGTTCAACGGGGATTAGATCAAGCGTGATTTGCTGAATGATGCTGTCACAGCCATTTACATTTCTAAGCGTGTCCGAATAAACGCCTGATGAACTGACCACCCTTCCTCCGGGTAAAGTATAGGTTTGCCCGGCACAAAAACCGGCATTGGTGAACCTGACCTGAGGTGTGGTAACAGAAACATTGATAATGGAAATAAGGCTATCACAACCCGACACATACCTTATGGTATCGTTGTAGATACCTGTACTGCTGACAGATTTTCCGGAAGGCAATGTAAAGGATTCTCCCGGACACAATGATGCTGAAAGATTTTGGAATAAAGGTTGCTGATTTTGTAATGTTATACTTGTAATAATGCTATCACAACCTGACACGCTCCTGAGTGTATCGTTGTACGTGCCGTTTGCGGATACAATCCTTCCGGAAGGAAGCGTATAACGCTGGCCGGCACAAATAGACACTGCTTCTGTATTACGAATGACTCCGGTTACTTGTAATTGAATGGAATAATGAATGCTATCGCAACCGCTTACATAACGAAGCGTATCGGTATAAGTGCCGGTTGCTGCAACCAATCTGCCTGAAG
>JALOMX010000075.1 GCA_025455245.1 Chitinophagaceae bacterium | reverse complement strand
AGCTGTTCAGGGAAGAAAACATCCCCCTGCAAAGTGAGCTGAGTATTTTGCAACAACAGTACGGACAGCTTACCGGCCGTATGACCATTGAGCACAACGGGCAAGAGTTTACCATGCAGCAGGCCGCCAAATTTTTGCTGAGCAAGGACAGAAAAGAAAGGGAAACCGTTTACCGCAAAATGCAGGAACGCCGTTTACAGGACAAGGCACCGTTGAATGAACTGTATTCAAAGCTTATCTCATTGCGCCAAAAAGTGGCAGAGAATGCCGGCTTTGAAAACTACCGCGATTACAAGTTTAAAGAACTGGGACGTTTTGACTATACCAAAGAAGATTGTTTCCGCTTTCATCAGGGTGTAAAAGAACATGTAATTCCGCTGGTAAACACCATTTATAAGCATAAACGTCAAGCCCTGGCCGTTGACACACTTCGTCCGTGGGACCTGGAGGTGGAACCTAAAGGTATAGCACCCCTAAAACCCTTTACAACGGGGGACGACCTGCTGCAGAAAAGCATTGCCTGTCTTGAAAAACTAAATCCCTTTTTTGCCGACTTGTTTCCGCACCATGCAGCGCATGGGCCATTTTGACCTGGAAAGCAGAAAGGGCAAGGCCCCGGGTGGTTACAATTGCCCTCTTGCCGAGAGTGGTGCGCCTTTTATCTTTATGAACGCCGCCGGGCAAATGGATGATGTAACCACCATGGTTCACGAAGGCGGACATGCCGTACACAGCTTTCTGGCACACAACCTGCCTTTGAGTGGTTTTAAAGAGTATCCCATGGAAATTGCGGAAGTAGCCAGCATGGCCATGGAATTGTTTACCATGGATCACTGGGATGTTTTCTTCAGCAACGAAGATGAACTGAAACGGGCCAAGATCCATCAGCTTGAAAGGGCTATTACAATATTCCCATGGATAGCCACCATCGATAAATTTCAGCATTGGGTGTACGAAAACCCTCAGCACAATGAGGAAGAAAGAGCAGCGGCATGGATGAACCTGTTGGATGAATTTAAAATAGAAGCCCTTGATACAAGCGGACTTGAACCATACAGGCAATATGGATGGCAAAGACAATTGCACCTGTTTGAAGTTCCGTTTTATTACATTGAGTATGGAATTGCCCAGCTTGGCGCCATCGGATTGTGGATGCAATACAAACAAAATCCTGCGCAGGCTATTGACAGCTACATCAAAGCATTAAGTCTTGGAGGCACGCGTACATTGCCTGAACTGTATGAAGCAGCGGGCATTCGCTTCGACTTCTCACCCGAATACATCCGGGGACTAATAACTTTTGTCAAGGAGGAGATGGAAAAGTTTTAAAAGCAACTGGCAGAAAGCCTTACTGCGCAAAATAGTTCCATACCATAGCAGATAATTTTCGGGTTAGTGTCCAGGCTTCATTGGTGGGTTCCCAGCTTTGGTCTTTATTATTTTTGGTGAAGATGCTGAATATATAAGGCCTTTTACCGTTTACAATCATCACCTCACTGCGGCTTGCATTTACAGCCCCGTTTTTACTGGCTACAAATACACCTGCCGGAACAGCGCTTAGGCCTTCTTCGTCCCAATAATTGCGGCCGAGCAGCCTTATCATTTTTTCACTTGCTTCCCTGCTGATGACTTCACCCCTGTAAATCATTTTAAAAAGTTTAGCCATTTCGGCAGGTGTAGTTTGCCCCCATCCATACTGGGTACGGTTTGCTTCACGGCCGGGTGTCCGGCTGTTGACCCGGGTGTGCGTCAAGCCGAGACCGTTCATTAGTTCATTGATCGTTGTACCGCTTCCCGCAAGGCTTTGCAGCCAAAGGCTTGCAGTGTTATCACTTGTCGTAAGCATCAGCATGATCACTTTGCTGATCTCAATCTTTTCCCCGTCTTTAAAGGACCCTAAAATGTCTTCGCCTTCGTAAAGCAACGAATCCCGGTAAGTTAGTTTCTGATGATAATTAAATTCACCCTTCTCTATCTTATCCATTATACCTGCCAGGATGGGTACCTTCACAACGCTTGCCGTAGGGAAAATGGTATCAGCATGATACATAATCGCTTTCCCGGAAACAAGATCTTCAACATAAAAACCGATATCACCATTGAATTGCTGAACTGATTCCACCATGGCAGCCTCAAGGGATTTGAATTTCTTTTGAGCATTTACCGTTAAAGCAGCAAATACAAATAATATGGTTACAAACGATTTCATCCTGATGATTTTTGGCATAGATAATATTTTTATCAAATTGATAAAAATTTAAACATGGACAGGCCCTTATTTTTTTGTAAATTAGCCACATTATGGAAAATATATCAATAGAAGTAAGGAACCTCACCATAGACGACTATCATCATTTGAAAGAAAGTATGATTCAGGCATACGCAAGTATGGGCGGGCAACACTGGAAAGAAGAATCGCTTGCCAGGTTGATTCAGAAATTTCCTGAAGGGCAATTGGTTGTTACGGTAAATAATAAAGTTGTTGGATGCGCACTCAGCCTGAATGTAAGCTACAACAAATTCAACGACACCCACAGCTACAAACAAATAACCGGGAATTACACCTTCGATACACATGATCCCGAGGGCGATACCCTGTATGGCATTGAAATATTCATTCATCCGGAGAGTCGTGGAATGCGCCTTGCAAGAAGATTGTATGATGCCAGAAAAATGCTTTGTGAAAAATTGAACCTGCGTGCCATTGTTGTAGGCGGACGGATACCCAACTACAGTGAATATGCAACACGCATGAGTCCCGGGGAATATATTCAAAAAGTAAAGAGCAGGGAGATATATGACCCCACTTTAAGCTTTCAGCTTGCCAACGATTTTCAGATAAAAAGAATTATACAAAACTACCTTCCCGAAGACAGGGAAAGCCAGGGATATGCTACCCTGCTTGTGTGGCACAATGTGTATTACGAACCAAAATCAAACCCTATAGAACAGAAAAAGGATTACTGCCGCATCGGGCTGATTCAATGGCAGATGAGGCCATACAATCGTCTTGATGAATTGCTTGAACAGGTTGAATATTTTGTGGATGCCGTAAGTGATTACAATTCAGATTTTGCAGTATTACCCGAATTGTTCAATGCGCCGCTCATGGGCAGTGTAAATCATTTGCCGGGTCATGAAGCCATCCGCGAACTTGCACAATACACCAAACCACTGACAGATGCTTTGAGTCAGTTGGCTGTCAGCTACAATGTAAATATTGTTGGTGGCAGTATGCCTGAGATTCGCGACGGACAATTATATAACACCGGTTACCTGCTTCACAGGAACGGAAAGGTAGATCAATACACAAAGATCCACCCTACCCCTTCCGAAGAATATGAATGGGGTATGAAAGGCGGCAATCAGATTGAAACCTTTGAAACCGATGCTGGAAAGGTGGGTGTACTGATTTGCTACGATGTTGAATTTCCTGAACTCGGGAGGCTTCTTGCTGACCGGGGCATGCAGATTTTATTTGTACCTTTTTTGACCGACACCCAAAATGCCTATAACAGGGTACGGTTTTGTGCACAGGCAAGGGCAATTGAAAATGAATGCTATGTGGCCATTGCAGGCACAGTCGGTAACCTGCCCAAGGTTCATAATATGGACCTGCAGTTTGCACAGTCCGGGGTTTTTACCCCAAGCGATTTTGCTTTTCCGGTAAATGGCATTAAAGCAGAAGCAAGCCCTAATACCGAAACCATCGTTGTTTCGGATGTGGACCTGACCTTGCTTACCGAATTACATTCCTATGGAAGTGTTACCAATTTAAAAGACAGACGTAAAGATTTATATGACCTCCGTTTGATTTAAAAAAATATATCGCGGTCATTCATCCCTGTTCACGGTTACGTCAAGCTCATTATCCCAGTTTCCGCGCACCGTGATTTTCTGTCCAAGGTCGATGGTTTGCTCCGGTTGACGCCGTGTGTAATAATCGCCCGTATCCCAGATTCCATTCTTATTGAGATCAAACAATATGCGTAATTCATATTGCCCGGGCTTAAACAACCTGTCGAGAAATGTATTTGAAGTGAGCGGAACGCTTTTATAAATGTTGTTGTTCTCAACAAACTGCAGTACGGGGTTATCTTCCGTATTCAATCCCGAAAATTGAATTTTCAGAAGCCCATAATCACTTTCACCTTTTGCCCTTACCTGAAGGGTATCATCCTGTTTGCTTGTCAGCCCTGCTGAATCAAACGCAAACCCTTTTTTAAAGATCATCAGGTATTCCATTCCTAATTTCCATGGATGCGATATAATCAGCTCTTTACCCGATGAATCGAGTTTTACAGAAACCTGCCGCTGCGCCCGGTAGTTAGTATCCGTCAGAACGATTAAACTGCTGTCAATGGTCTTAACGGGACGATTGAACTGAAGATGCAGGTCCTTCAGGATATCATGACTGCCCTGCGATTCCTGAGACAACCTTACAGACAAGGTCTGTGGTTTTTTGTCCTTATCCTGTGTTTCACCCTCTTTTTTTTCAACCACGCTCTCTGTTCCCGAGGGTTTTTCCGGCACTCTTTCTTTTGCTACAAAATACAGCATCTTGACCGGAGGTGTATTTTCCGATACTTCTACCACCTCATTATGAAATGCAAACGGTATGGAGGAATCGGAATAACGCTTCATCCCTTCATCCTTCAAGGCAAATACATTGTACCTGCCGGGTGCGAGGTAGCTAAACCTGAAAACCCCTGCACTGTCAAGTTTGGTAACATACCGTGGTTTTGTTTTTACAATGGCCGTATCCGAAAGGTCCCGGTGCAATACCACAATTAAGGTACTGTCAACCTTTCCCGTTTGTGCGCCAATGACCCTGCCGGAAAATGTGGCCGAATCAAAAGTGGGGCCTGTTGAAAAAACATACGTGTAATTACCAAAAGGGTTGCCTTCATTCACATCTTTTATCACATCGTCAAAGCGCCATGAGTAGGTGGTATTTTTTTCAAGGGTGTCTTTTATACGAATGGTAACGGTTCGCAGTTTTCGCTCCACCACAGGGAACTTATTCAAAGGAGGATTGATGATCAGCTTTTCAAACACATTGGCTACATCCACAAATTCATCAAATTCAAGGGTTATGGTTTTTGCATTGAAATTAGGTGTAAAGTTTAAAGGATTGGCCTTTTCCAGAACGGGGGGAAGTGAATCCTTGGGCCCGCCCATAGGTGCCCCGATACTGGCACAGCCATATATGGAAAGCATCCAGGAAACAAGCGCCCCACCCAACAAACAGGATATTAATCCCCTGTAACTATTCTTGTTCATCAGGCGCAAATGTATGATGTTGGGATGAAGTGGGTTAAATGGACGCATGATAAAGAAATGCCAAAGCGTAAACCTCATTATCAACCAAATAGAAAATTGCTTGTAATATGATTATGTCAAAAGTTTATTCGCTCAAAACAGTTCAGAAATTACCGGTATCTATTGATAAAGCGTGGGATTTTTTCAGCCGGCCCGAAAACCTGAAAGAAATTACGCCCTCGCATCTTGGATTTAATATTGTAAGCAAACACCATGGCGACAGGATGTACCCCGGACAGATTATTGAGTATAAAGTGAGTCCGATTTTGGGTATTCCCATGTACTGGATGACTGAAATTACCCAGGTGATTGATAAAAAGTTTTTTATAGACGAACAACGCTATGGCCCCTACAGTTTATGGCATCATCAGCATCATTTTAAAGAAATAGAAGGTGGTGTGGAAATGACAGATATCGTTCATTACAAAATACCATTTTGGTTTTTGGGTGATATTGCCAATGTCATTCTCGTGAAAAATGAATTGAGAAAGATATTCGATTTCCGCTATCAATTAGCCGAAGAAAAACTGGGCAAATGGCCGGAACCTAAAATCCCGGTACAGTTTTTTTAGTACTAAAGCTTTAAAAACCATTCTTTCAGTTCCCACATACTTTCTATGGTATCGGAACAATATTTTTCAATAAAAAGCCTGTTGACCGTTTCGGTTTTGGCGGCTTCCATAGCTGTTTTTCCATCAAAGTTTACATAAGACAGCCTCAGCGTCATTTCCTTTTCCGACCTGCCAAACTCGCTGCCCGGAAGCAACGCTATGGCTTTTTCTTCAAGAAGGGCTTCGGCAAGCTGCCTGCTTGAATAAATACCTTTTGCACTTAGCCCGGGAATAAACATGGAGAAGTCCGGGAAAAGATAAAAACCGCCTTCAGGAGCAGGGTTGTCAATACCGGTACTGTTGAGGATGGCATTACAAAATGCACCAAGCTCCCTGAGGATGGACGAGGCCCTTTGCAGATAGTCATCGATTTCAGGGTTGGGCAAAAAGGCTGATACCGCTGCATATTGAATGGGTGCGGAAGTGGAAGTGAATGTTTCACTTGCGGCCACGGCAATGCTGTTGGCCAACCAATCAAGCGCCCGTGGAAATGAAAAAGTCCCGAGCCTCCATCCCCCTGCGCCGCACCATTTGCTCAACCCGCCGCTTAATATGGTACCTTCCGGATAAAAAGGTGCAATTGAATGATGCTCCTGATGATGATGGAGAAGCCCGTAAATTTCATCGGCCACCACGATGACTTTATATTTTCTCGCCACTTTGGCAATTTCCATCAATTCATTGCGGGAATACGTATACCCGGTTGGGTTATTCGGGTAATTTAAAATTAACAGGCGTGGGCATGTAGGATCCTCGGCACACAACTTTTCCAACTCTTCGGGCATCAGTAACCATTTGTTTTCTTTTTGGGTGGGTACCCAATGAATGTTGCGCCCGATAATTTTTGCCTGAGGCGCATAACTTACCCAACTTGGAGTGGGTATCACAAGTTCGCCGTAATACACAAGCTGCAGGAGGAATAATAATTCCTTGGAACCCGGCCCGATAATGGTGTATTCGGGATCATGCCTTACACCCGAATGGCGTTCATAGAAACCACATATAGCATCCCGCAGGGCAGGCAAACCTTTTACCGGCAGGTAATCTTTCTGAAATGCGTTTTCCTGCAAGGCCCTGACCACCGGATCGGGAACCGGAAACGGCGATTGCCCCAAACCGAGCTTATACACTTTGCTTCCCTGTTGCACCAATGCATTGCTGCGCTCATTAATCAATAGGGTTGCTGAAGGTTTTAAACTACGGATATTCAGGTTCAGATTTATTTCGTGCTGAAAGGGATTCACATCATTCATAATCATTTCTTTTAATTACCGGAAAACGGAAGTTAAGTTATTCTTCAGCAAAAATCAAAACAGGGTTTGAGCCGGATGATAACCGGTCGATCAGGATACCGGCAGACCATTTGGGGTACATTTTCATCGAAAAAATAAAGGAGGGCCTGATGAAAAACCGACCCTCCTTTTTGATGACAAAAAATTATTAAATCCCTTCCCCGGGCTTGGTAGCCTGTGTATCCGGCTCAAGCAACTGGAAGAACTGATCAAGTTGCGGTAATACAACAATGCGGGTACGGCGGTTAGCGGCTCGCCCTGTGGCAGAATCGTTGGATTCTATGGGCTGATACTGACTCCTTCCACCGGCAGTCATGCGCTTGGGATCGATTTTAAACCTTTCCTGAAGGGCGCGCACAACGGATGTAGCCCTTAAAACACTTAGATCCCAGTTATCCTTGATGGCCGAAGTACGGATAGGTACATTATCTGTATGCCCTTCTACGAGAAATTCAATGTTTGGCTGATTGTTTAAAACGGTAGCTACTTTCCCTAAAACATCATAAGCTTTGGGGGTAAGGTTATAACTGCCGCTCTGGAACAATAATTTATCGGAAATGGAAATATAAATGACTCCCTTTTCAACCTGAATATTCAGATCATCATCTGCCACATTGCCCAATGAGCCTTTAAGGTTCATAACCAATGCAAGGTTCAGGGAATCCTTACGGGCCATGGCGCTTTGGAGGTCTTTGATATAAATATCGCGCTCGGCAAGTTTTTCAAGGCTTTGGCGAACTGCTTCGGCCTGCTTGTCGCTCATAACGCTCAGGTCCTGCAAACGACCAAGCATCTGCTGCGTATTGTTTTGAAGAAAATCGGTTTCCTTTTGTTTTTCTTTAAACCGCTCCTGAAGCTGCGCATACTGCTGATCCATATTGGCACCGTACGACTTGGCTTTCAGCAAGTCATTTTCACAATTTTTCAGGTCTGCCTGACTTTGATTGTACTTGTTGTTTAAAACATCATATTCGCCCTGAAGACCCTTAAATTTTTTACTGCTTACACAAGAGCTGAACAAAACAATTGAAAACCCTGCAATCCAATAAATCAAACCATTTCTTTTCATGCTGATTATATTTAGGTAATAAAAATGTGTTGGTTGCAAATGTGGGAAAAAAGTGGCGGTCAACCATGTTAACAGACCCGTAAAAGAGAAAACGCTACCCGTTTTTTAACAAGTAGCGTTTTATTGGTAGCCCCGACAGGAATCGAACCTGTATCTAAAGTTTAGGAAACTTCTATTCTATCCATTGAACTACAGGGCCCTTTTTGGAAAGCGGCTGCAAAAATAACGGGATTTGTCAAAAATGATCAAACCATTTAAGGTATTTATTGAAAATAACATCCTTTAAAGCGGGCATCAGCACCTGACCCCCTTGCCAAACTCCCTATATTTGCGCCTCTAAAAAACAGAATTACACTATGAAAGCATACTTGTGGCTGCTGCGATACCGGTTATGGATTGGCATTGCTACCATTCTTGGGGCCGTCGCCGTAAATGTTACAGCCGGTTTCTGGCCTTCATTTATTTTATATTTCACAGGGTTGATATTAATAGCGGGGCATTTTTTTATTGGCCCTATGCGTTTAATACAGCAACACGTAGAGGAAGGCGATGTGGAAGG
>JALOMX010000074.1 GCA_025455245.1 Chitinophagaceae bacterium | reverse complement strand
ACCCCCTTATCTTTGAAGCCGAATGCCCGCCGACTCCATTTTACAATCACCTATCGAATACCTGAAGGGTGTAGGCCCGCAACGGGGCGATCTTTTGCGTAAGGAATTAAACATCCATACGTTTGGTGATTTGCTGCAGCATTTTCCGTATCGTTATGTAGATAAAACAAGGGTATTCCCTATTTCGGCAATCACACCCCACATGGATACTGTGCAGGTTCGTGGCCGCCTGATTGAACTTGAAGAATCGGGTATTCAGAAAGCAAAGCGACTAAATGGAATTTTGCAGGATGATACCGGTACCCTCGACCTGATTTGGTTTCAGGGAGTTCAATGGGCAAAAAAAGGATTGACCAAAGGGGGAGAATATCTCGTTTTCGGGAAAGTAACATGGTTTAAAAACCGGGCGCAGATCACCCATCCCGAAATTGAACCGGTGGATACGGAAAATGTTGGAGGGAAAAACTTCCTGGAGCCGGTGTACCCTACCACTGAAAAACTGAAGCAAAAATTTATTACGGGTCGTGCCATCGGAAAATTGGTGGCGGCTTTGTTGCCTCAATTAAGTCCTTCTGACCTTCCGGAGTTTATGCCCGTTTCTGTGTTGCAGCAAATGGGATTAATGCAGCGGTTTGATGCCATCAGGCACATTCATTTCCCGCCCAATATGGACCTTGCCAATGCTGCCTTAAACCGGCTTAAGTTCGAGGAATTGTTCCTTGTGCAGCTTCGGTTGAATGAGGTGAAAATTAAAAGGCACAGAACGAGCAGGGGCGTGGTGTTTCCAACCGTAGGCGAAAACTTCAATACTTTTTACAACCACCATCTTCCTTTTCCGCTTACCAATGCACAAAAAAGGGTGATTAAAGAAATACGTTCCGATACAGCAAGGGGCCATCAGATGAACCGCCTGTTGCAGGGCGATGTGGGCAGTGGAAAAACCATTGTAGCGCTCTTGTGCATGTTGATTGCTATTGACAACGGTTTTCAATGCTGCCTGATGGCTCCCACCGAAATACTTGCACGACAACACTTTGAAGGCATCAGTGAATTGCTGAAACCCATGGGCGTACCCGTAAGGTTGCTTACCGGAAGTACCCGCACGGCCGAACGCAGGGAGTTGCTCGAAGCCGCTGCCGATGGAAGCCTGCCCATATTGCTTGGTACCCATGCCCTGATTGAAGATACCGTTCAATTTAAAAAATTAGGTTTTGTGGTCATTGACGAGCAGCACCGCTTTGGGGTAGAGCAGCGTGCCAAACTCTGGCAAAAAGCCGACATACCGCCCCATGTGCTGGTGATGACAGCCACGCCCATTCCGCGAACCCTGAGCATGACCCTTTTTGGAGACCTTGATTGCAGTGTGATGGATGAATTGCCCCCGGGCCGGAAACCGGTTACCACAGTGCACCGGCTTGAAAGCGCAAGGCATAATGTGATGGAGTTTGCAAGGCAGCAAATTGATCTGGGCCGGCAGGTGTACATTATTTTTCCGCTGATTGAAGAGAGCGAAAAAATGGCTTATGAAAACCTGATGCGGGGATACGAAAACGTAAAGGCTTTTTTTCCGGAGCCACGATATTGGATAAGCATGGTGCATGGCAAAATGGACCCCGCCGAAAAAGATACCAACATGATGCGCTTTAAAAACGGCGAAACACAGATCATGGTAAGTACGACGGTGATAGAGGTGGGGGTAAACGTACCCAATGCCTCGGTGATGATCATTGAAAGCGCTGAAAAATTCGGATTAAGCCAGTTGCATCAGTTACGCGGCAGGGTAGGCAGGGGCAGTGAGCAAAGTTTCTGCATATTGATGACCGGGCATAAACTGACTGCCGAAGCACGCGAACGATTGAAAATCATGTGTCAGACCAACGATGGGTTTAAAATTGCCGAAAAGGATATGGAACTGCGTGGCCCGGGAGATATTGAGGGAACCCGGCAAAGCGGGCTGCTGAATTTCAAACTCGCTTCACTGGTAAACGACAGCGCATTAATGGAACAGGCACAGCGGATGGCGCTGCAGATTTTAGAAAAAGATATTGAACTTATGATGAATGAAAACCTGCCTTTACGATACCATCTGTTAAACCAAAAGGGCAAAACCGAATGGAGTAAAATTTCTTAACAGGATTTCATGATAATTTTCAGCTTACCTACAACGTTTTAATAGTACTTTTAATCACGAAATCGATTTGTTTTGATCATCAGACTTAGTATTTTTTGGATTGCATTTCTATTTGTAGGGGAAATGCGTGCCCAAACCTTTGAATTTACGGAAAACAAAGGGCAATGGAATCCGGCCTTTCGTTATAAGGGGGAGCTATCAATAGGTGCCTTTTTTCTGACAAATAACGGTTACAGGGTGTTACAGCATCATCCGGATGACTATGCCGCGGCCATGGAGTTTTTTACCGGCAAGCATGTGCATCGTCATTCTGTTGATGCAAAGAAAATAGCCGAACAGGGCACAACCGGGGGCGCCACGACGGCGGTAAAAGAGATGGGACCCGATGGGCCTCCGGTTCGCAGCCATGCCTACGATGTCATATTTAAAGGTGCAAACCCTGATGTAAAGCTTATTCCCGATCGCGAACTTGCAGGATATGCCAATTATTTTGTTGGTAACGATCCATCTGCATGGAAAACCGGTGTAAAGTCTTTTGGCACCCTGAATTATGGTGGTCTTTACAATGGGATTGATGCAAGGTTTTATTCGGAAGACGGTTACCTCAAGTATGAACTGATCGTTCATCCCAATGCCAATGCGGGTAATATTATTTTGAAATATGCCGGGGCTGAAATTGCTAGGCTTAAAACCGGTGACTTATTGGTAAAAACATCGGTTAGCAGCATTACGGAAAAGAAGCCTTATGCCTATCAGGTAATTGAGGGGAAAAAGGTTGAAGTGGATTGTCAGTATCAGGTAACCGGCGATGAAGTGCGTTACCGGCTTGGGGTTTATGACAAAAATGCAATCCTGGTGATCGATCCCACGCTGGTATTTTCCACGTTTGCAGGCAGCACCACCGACAACTGGGGTTATACCGCAACCTATGACGCACTTGGAAATGCTTATGGTGGCGGAATTGCATTTGGTAATGGCTGGCCAACTACAGTAGGTGCTTTTCAACGCACATTTGGCGGAGGGGGTAATACCGGGGAAGGTACCGGTTTTGATATTGCCCTTATGAAGCTTACGCCTACCGGCAATCAACGTCTTTATTCAACCTATCTTGGCGGATCGGGAAATGAACAGCCACACAGCCTTGTGGTGGATGGCGGGGGCAACCTTATTGTCTCGGGCCGAACTACCTCTGCTACTAATTTTCCGATTACCTCGGGTGGACGGATTGGTCCGGGTGGCGGTTGGGATATTATTGTAACCAAATTCAACCCCACAGGTTCAGCCCTGATTGGTTCGGTTCAAATTGGTGGTACCCGTGACGACGGTGTGAACATTAAACATAAAGCTACAGGGTCAACGGGGCCACAAAGCCTTTTTCAGAATTATGGCGATGATGCCCGTAGTGAAGTACTTACTGACCGCAATGGCAATATTTATGTTGCTTCCTGTACCCGCAGCAATGATTTCCCCATTACTCCGGGGGCTTTTCAGAATACCCTTGGCGGCGAACAGGATGCATTATGCCTCCGTTTCTCTCCGACCCTCGGTCTTTCTTTTGCAACACTGATCGGTGGCAGTGGTGATGATGCCGCTTATGTTTTGTTTATTGATAATGATAATACAGTTCTTGTGGCGGGAGGTACGGCAAGTTCTGATTTTCCGGGAAATAAAACAGGTACGGTAGGTACAACCTATAATGGCGGAATTGCAGATGGGTTTATTGCGAAACTTTCTGCAGATGGAACTTCAGTTGTTCGTTCAACATATATCGGCACCACAGGTACCGATCAGATTTATGGAATTCAGGAAGACAGAAATGGTTTTGTGTATGTAATGGGTACCAATACCGGAGGTGCAACAACCAACTTTCCCATACGTAACGCTGCTTATAGTCAGCCCGGAGGTAAGCAGTTCATAGCCAAACTTCAAGCTGATTTTTCTGCTTATGTTTATTCAACAGTTTTTGGAACAGCCACCGGGTTCCCCAATATTTCACCAACGGCCTTTTTGGTAGACCGCTGTGAAAACGTGTACGTAAGCGGATGGGGTGGAAGTATGGGTGGTCAAACTCCTTATCAGAATGCCGGTACAAATAACCTGCCTGTTACCCCGGATGCAATAGACCCCACGACGGACGGAAAGGATTTTTACTTTTTTGTTTTAGAAAGGAATGCAGCCAGTCAGCTCTATGGAACTTTTTTTGGACAGCAAGACCCTCCAAGCAGCGGAACCCCCGATCATGTGGACGGTGGCACAAGCCGCTTCGATCCAAGAGGGGTTATATACCAGGGTATTTGTGCCAACTGTAGTCCGGGTCAGTTCCCAACCACACCGGGGGTAATTGCCCCAAGCAAGCCTGCAGGTGCCATTTGTAACCTTGCAGTGGTAAAAATTGCATTCGATCTTTCGGGCGTAGAAACAGGCATCAAGTCATCTATTGATGGTGTGGATGGTGATACAAGTGCATGTGCTCCAACGGTGGTGGATTTTCGGGATACGATTGCTATCGGACAGTCTTATGTTTGGAATTTCGGAGACGGTAGCCCGGAAATAACGACAACCACCCCCAATATTTCTCATTCATATTCAGCAGCGGGAACCTATCGGGTGCGGTTGATTGCCATTGACCTGAACAGGTGTTTTCCCAGAGATACTTCTTATGTAAACATCCGGGTGCGGACTGACCGGGTTAACCTGAATGCGATTGCCAACAAACTTGATCCCTGCGACTCGCTCAGGTACAGGTTTGATAATCTTAGCTCTGTAATACCGGGCAAACCTTTCAATGATACCTCATTCACATGGTTGTTTGGAGACAATACGCCTCCCTTAAAGGCAAACAGGGTTTCTGTAACCCATCAGTACCCTGCGCCGGGGACCTATACCGTTCGTTTGGTTTTGACTGATACCAATTATTGCAATGCCCCCGATACATTTCCCATTACCATCAGGGTAAGCCCCGAGGTAATTGCCGACTTTGATATTGTTTCGCCGGGTTGTGCACCTTACACCACACAAATAACCAACACCTCAGCGGGTGGGCAAACCTTCTTCTGGGACCTTGGTAACGGGCAAACAAGTACGGCAATCAACCCCGTTGTAACTTATGCTAATCCGGGCACATACAGCATAAGGTTGATAGCCGATGATCCTACAACCTGTAATCTGAGGGATACCATTACCAAAACACTGCAGGTTCTGAGCAAACCAATAGCACAATTCACTTTTTCGCCAAATCCATCAGAAGAAAATATCCCAACCACCTTTACCAACCTCTCCCAACCGGCCGTACAATACAAATGGCTTTTTGGCGATGGTGACAGCCTGATTACCATCAGAAGGGATACGCTCGTGCGGCATCAGTACAGGCAAACCGGCACTTATGATGTGTGCCTGATTACTTACAATGATATTGGTTGCAATGATACACTATGCCGGCCTGTAGATGCTGTGGTTGATCCTTTGATTGATGTTGTAACCGCATTTACCCCCAATGAGGATGGCGTCAATGACCGGGCCGTTGTAATCGGGTTTGGTGTGGTCAGAATGACTTTCAGGATATTCAACCGGTGGGGACAGATGGTTTTTGAAACCAATGATGTAAGGAATGGTTGGGATGGACGGTTTAATGGAAAGCCGCAGCCCATGGATGCTTACGGTTATACCCTTGAGGCAGAACTGCTGACCGGCGATCTGATCCGGAAATCAGGCAGTGTAACATTGATCAGATAATAGATAATAAATTTATTATATTATGAAAATATTGAATCCAAAAATAAGCCTTGTCCTTTTAGGAATGCTTGGCTGTTTTGGATATACGGGTGCACAGGACTTGCATTTCAGTCAGTTTATGAATAATCCGCTGCTGACCAATCCTGCCAATACCGGTTTCAATCCTGATTATGATTTCAGGGTTGGGGGCAGCTATCGAAACCAATGGTGGTCGTTGCCGGCGCCCTACAAAACAGTAAGCCTTTGGGGCGATATTCAGATAAACCGTGAAAGCATCCCCAATGGTTGGCTTGGGCTTGGTGGTGTTTTGCTCAATGATGTGGCCGGCGATGGCGGACTTACAAGCACCAAAATGTACGGAAGCATTGCATACCATCAGGAGTTGGGAGAAGCGCACCTGTTATCTGCTGGGTTTAATGTTGGCTTTGCAAGCAAGCGTATCGATATTCAGAATTTTCGTTGGGAAAACCAATGGACAGGTAAATTTTTTGACAGCAATGTGCCAAGCGGAGAAAGTTTTGCCTTTTCTCAGATTGGTTACCTTGATATTCAGGCGGGGCTTAACTATGCATATTTTCCCAATGAAAATGTTTATTTCAACGCAGGGGTAAGCCTTATGCACCTGAACACACCCCGTGAATCCTTCTTCTCCGAAGATGTATCCGATAACAGGGTTCCTATGCGGACAACAGCCTTTGCCAATATGGCCATCAAAGCAAGCGAACAGTGGATCATAAGCCCCAATGTTTACTACAGCAATCAAGCCGGCGCAAGTGAACTTGTTGGTGGCCTTATGGCTCAGTACAACTTATCGGGAGGAGGAGAGACGCAGGTGCTTGGCGGAGCTTACATGCGTGCAGGAGATGCTGCGATTGGTATGGTTGGTGTAGAATGGAATGCAACAAGGCTTACCTTTAGTTACGATGCCACCATGAGCAATGTAAAGAATTTTAATGGGGGTAATGGCGCCATCGAATTTTCCCTCATTAAGTTTGGTGCCTTCAGTACACGTACGCCAAGGCAGTCCCGTTGCCCTTCGTTTTAAACAGCTTCCATAGGTGTTTCCAATAAACCGAGACTAATTGAATAAGGCTATTCATAAATTAATCACTTATCTGAAATGCAAGGCTCACTTAACGGGGCTTTTTGCATTTATGATGCTGCCTTGTTTAAAAACGACTTCCCAATCGCTTGAGTACACTGAAAACAAGGGTCAGTGGCATCATGATGTACAGTTTATGGGAAGGCTTTCAAGCGGAGCCCTTTTCCTCCTTAAAGACGGATACAAAGTACTTCAATACGATCAGCAGGCATATAAGGCAATAGCCAATGCACAGTCGGGACATGGGTTTCTTCAATCACCGGATGGAAATGCAGGTGTACAGGTTGCGGCTGTATCCCAAAGTCCCCGGTCAATAAAAGCGCACGCCTATACTGTTCGTTTTTCAGGCGCAAATCAGGAACCATCTTTTCGTCCCGAAAAACAAGTGCCGGGCTATACCAATTATTTTTTGGGTGATGATTCCTCCAGGTGGAAGGGAGGGGTATTAAGTTACAGCCTGATCAACTATACCGGCGTTTACAGGGGTGTGGATCTTCGTTTTTTTTCCGATAATGGATTTGTAAAATATGAATGGGTGGTTGCACCCGGAGGTGATGCGGGAAGCATCAGGCTTGAATATGAAGGGGTAGAATCCTTAAGGATAGAAAAGGGCGAGTTGGTTATTAAAACATCAGTGGGTGAAAACCGGGAAAAGGTACCATATTCCTATCAACCAACTCCAAACGGGAGAAAAACGATCCCTTGTCAATATGTGCTAAAGGGAAATACGGTTACGTTTCGATTTGCCGTTTATGATCCTTCGGTGCCCCTTGTGATTGATCCTACTTTTGTCTTCAGCACTTTTGCGGGAAGTGTATCGGATAACTGGGGCTATACCGCAACCTTCGACCGCGATGGAAATGCTTATGGCGGAGGTATTGTCATAGGTCCCAATTACCCTGTTACCACCGGGGCCTTTCAGGCTGCATTTGGTGGCGGAACTGCCAGTACCGAAGGCACTACAGGTTTTGATATAAACATAGTTAAGCTCGACCCGCTTGGCCGGACAAGGATTTATTCAACTTTTTTGGGTGGAAATTCCAATGAACAACCTCATAGTTTGGTAGTGGATCCCTTTGGAAACCTCGTCGTGGCCGGGCGTACCCTTTCCACTAATTATCCTGCCCGTGGTGCAGGAAATATCGGCACCGGAGGTCAGTGGGATATTGTTCTTACAAAATTCAATACCACAGGAACCAACATTATCGGATCAGTCAGGATTGGTGGCTCCGGCGATGATGGTGTGAATGTCCGGCACAAGTTTCCTATAACAGCCCCCTCATTTACCGATAGAAATTATGGCGATGATGCCCGGAGCGAAGTGGTAACAGACCCATCC
>JALOMX010000389.1 GCA_025455245.1 Chitinophagaceae bacterium | reverse complement strand
CGATAAGTTTCAACTCATGGAACAATTTGCCTTTTTCTGGATTAACCTTGCCATGATGCAGGGACAGGGCAGGGAAATAGGGTTTAAACTGTTGAAGCGATAACAGTCCTTGCTTTAACCTGAATAAGTACACCTTCCGGAGAATTAAAAGGCTATAACATCAAGCTACAGGCTGAGTAGCAAAAATCCTGCATGTTACCCCAAAAACAAGGACGCCCTACCGAAGTAGGACGCCTTCTGCCTGCTTATGAAAACAATCAAAACTACTTATGTATGACCGGAGTTATTGGATAATAATTCTTTCAGATAATCCGGAAGTTCCGGTTTGCATTTGCACCATGTATATTCCTTTAGGGATACCGGCGACATTTATGCTAAGGGGAGTTCCTTCGGGAATGTCAGCTGGACGGAATGTCCGGATGATTCTGCCATCCATGGAAACGATTTTTATGGATTCAACCTTGGTACCCGGTTCCATCAAAAGCATCACACGGTCTTTTGCAGGATTGGGATACAACACTGCGCCCTGTTTCCCTTCTTCAAAATGCAGGTAAACAACTTTACTGTAACGGGCACTCCCATCAAGGTCGGTTTGACGCAACCTATAGTAATTGGCGCCCTTAAAGGGTTGGTTATCCAAAAATCGGTATGAAACACTTGTTACTGAATTACCGGCACCTTTTATAAAACCAACAGGCTGCCAGAAACGATTGTCGCGGCTGCGCTCAATCTCAAAGCCTGCGTTGTTTTGTTCGGTCTCTGTTGTCCATTCCAATAAAGCTGATTGCTTTTGCTTCTGACCATCAAATGATGAAAATACTACCGGCAATGGAACCTGTGAAGTAAAAACTACGTTATCAATATACACCGTACTTCCTGCTGAACCGGTAAGCAATATTTGATTTACGTTTGTTAATCCCATAGAGGAAAAGGCCGACAGGGGAATATCAAAACCTTTCCATGTTTGCAAGGGTAATCCGCCAAGGTTTGACACAACGTTGTAGTTGAACTCCTGTGCCGAGGCATTTACAAGCTTAACCTGAAAAACAGTTGAAGTATTTGTGTATACATCAATATGCAAATGGGTTCTGCTGCTTACATCAATGGCGGGGAACTGTATCTGACAATAGTTTGTACCACTTGTACCAACAAAGAAATATCGTTTGAGGTCGTTGCCATCCACTTTTACATCCCTTACGGTAGCCCTGTTTGCATTGATTGACCATGTTGTAACCGGCAGGTTGGTGTATGCATTGCTGAAAAGTGATTGTACACTAGCCTGTGGAACAACAGGAACTTCAGGTCCGGTGTTGGCAGGATAAACGGAAAATGTTATTAATCCGGGTAAAGAAACTGAATTCAACGAGCCGGAAATGGTCGTTTGGCCACCGGATATTGGGGTAAAAACAGATCCACCTGCTGTTATATCAACCACAGCCGGGTCTGCTGCCACATAATTGATATAGCGCTTTCCCATAGTAATGTTGGTATTTACACTACTTATTGGATATACAGCAACAAGCGTACCGGTATTCTGCACTGCCTCGCCAATAAAGCCTTGAAATGTTTCATTGGGAATGGAAAGGGTGGGCGCTCCAATTTCACTTCCGAGCGTTTCAAATCGTATGTCATCAATAAATATATCATAGGCTCCTTCGTCCTGTCCTTCACTGAATTGAAACAATCCCCTTTCATTGGTAAGCCTGGAAGGATCCGGAATGGGTAGTATAACTTTTTTCCATGTGGTGTTTACAGCAATATTGGCCTGTGAAACCACAAATGCATTACCACCGCTGCTGTTTCCAAATCCGGCAAGGTTAAGGGTAGCGCTTTTGCTTGCCCTTACAAAAAAACTGAGCGCATTATAAGTGGAAAGGTTGTTTCCGGAAGGAGTTTCAAACCTTCCCCCTGAATAATTGCCCGAACCGGCAAGAGTAATCTTCAAAGAGGAAGTTCCGGTATTGGCCTGGGAGTTTGACACCGATAGATTATTATTGGTTGAGCCAAAGCCAACAAATGAAACTCCCGGGGCATAATCATCATCAAAAACGATTTGCTGCGCGAACAGATTGTTCAGCAAAAAAAGTAGAAGGAAGATTAAAAGGTAATTTTTTTTCATTTGGCAGTTTATTTTAGGTAAAACGTTTAAAAGGCATGCGAACCATTAAACTGCCGTAAAGGTGAAAAGTTTCCTTTCGATTATACTGCGTAAGATTCTCAATTCAATGTATCAGAATATCATTTTTATCTCCAGAAAGAATCACTGAAAAATACACAATTTATTCCTCAGCTTCACTGAAATCCATTATTTTCATAAATCAGGAAGGAACGTTCAAATGACCTTCAGTTTAATGAATGACACCATAAAACAGTAATATGATAACAGGGTATAGTTGGTAGTTCAATGTAAAAAGTATCATTGTAATGAACTAATTGCCTGCCTTCTATGAGAAACATACGGCTGCTGTCTCTTTGGTACCTTATCTGCCAGAAATTCCATTTTTATTGATTCGGACCTGTGCCTTTGTGCCATGCACATCAAATATTTTTCTTTAATCACAATAAAAACCAAACAATTGCTCCATGAAAAAAATCGCACCAAACAACAAACCAGATCGAAGCACCATACGGAGTGCCTTATTTGAATTCCGGCACGGGTTAAAAAGTGCCACATTGCTGCTTTTGATACAATGTCTTTTTTGGGCAAATGCTGCCGCT
>JALOMX010000073.1 GCA_025455245.1 Chitinophagaceae bacterium | reverse complement strand
AACATTACACAACCTTCGCCTTCAAACTCATATCCAAACTTTTTGCCTGATGTATCAAACCCCCAACACTCACAAAATCAACACCTGTTGCGGCATAGGCCTGTATGGTATCAAGATTGATGCCTCCGCTTGCTTCGGTTGCACAGCGTCCGTCAATTATCTTCAGCGCCTGCGTAATCAGGTATGGTGAAAAATTATCAAGCATAATCCTGTCAACTTTTCCTGTACCTACTGCCTGTTCCACTTCAGTAAGGTTCCGGGTTTCTACTTCTATCTTTAATTCGGGCTTCACTTTTTCCTTGTAAGCATACGCTTTCTCTACTGCCTTTACAATTCCTCCGCTATATTCAATATGATTATCTTTCAACATGATCATATCGTACAATCCAAAGCGATGGTTATATGCACCACCAATGCGCACCGCCTCTTTTTCAAGCAGCCTGAAATTCGGGGTGGTTTTCCGGGTATCAAGCAACCGGGTTTTATAACCTTTCAATTTTTCTGTGTAATGACTTGTAAGAGTAGCAATGCCGCTCATACGCTGCATGATGTTCAGCACAAGACGTTCCGTTTTTAATATGGTATGTACCGATGCTCCAACCTCAAATGCCTTATCTCCGTAATTCATTTGGTCGCCATCATTTTTAAATGCGATAAACGAAACAGAAGGCTCTACCATACGGAAAATTTTTTCAGCTACTGCCACACCGGCAAGAATGCCATTTTGCTTCAGCTTAAGTTCGGCCACACCTTCCTGATCCGGAGGAATTGAACTGAGGGTACTATGGTCCCCATCGCCTACATCTTCCTGCAGTGCCATTTCAACCAGCGTTTTTAATCGGGCATCAAATTCAGCTTCTGTCATGGTTTATCAATTTCTTCCAAAAATAATGATACAGCCCTATCCATAAAATAAAAGTAGCAACCCCGGAAGGGATTGCTACAATAATAATACGATTTCCTGATTCTAGGATGCCCTTGCAATCAGGTTTAATTCCAGCTCAAAATCATCATAAATGGCCTTATCACCAAGGTTTTCGAAGAAATTGCTTGAACGGTAACGGATATCATATTTGGTACGATCCACCTTTATGCTTGCTTTCGCTTTCATTGTTTTCCCTTCAAATTGTATATCGGCAGGAAACTCAATCTCATTTGTTATATTCTTGATGGTTAGTTTCCCTTTTACCGTGTAGGTACTGCCTGATTTTGGGGTTACGGAGCTCAACACAAAGGTTGCGGTGGGGAATTTAGCAACGCTGAAAAAATCATCGCTTTTCAAATGACCAAGCAGTTTTTCCATGCTGCCACCCTGAAGGTCTTCCACCGTCATGGTGTTCATATCAATGGTAAAGGTTCCGCTTTTGGCTTTCAGCCCGTCCATGACAATTTCACCGGCCGAAACATTTACCTTACCATTATGTTTCCCTGTAACTTTTTTACCCACCCAATCCATAACGGTGGCTTTTGGATCTACCACATATTTTACCGGAGCCTTTTTAAAGGCAGTTGAAGTAATAAAAACCGCAATTGCCAACAGCGGTAACATAAGGAGCGAACGCATCTTCATTTTTTTTGATTTTAGACGGCAATGGTAACAATTACTTTCAAAAAGAGTTTAAAAATTAACATTCCCGGAATAATTTCTGGCAATCAATGCCCTTCATGTAAAACCGAACCCGGCGATCCCAAAAAACAGTTTTTTGACCCTGCCTCAGCAGCATCACCCGGTTTTCTATTTGGTCCTTAGCAAGTATCTTGCACCCATGACAAAGAAAGCCATGTTAATCATCATGGATGGATGGGGACTTGGACAGGTTCCTGAAGCAGATGCCATCCGTGCGGCCAATACGCCGTTTGTAGATAGTTTGTATGAAAAATACCCCAACACTACGCTTACCACCTGTGGCGAAGTGGTTGGCCTGCCCGAGGGGCAAATGGGCAACAGCGAAGTAGGCCACCTGAACCTTGGTGCCGGAAGGATCGTGTACCAGGAATTGCAGCGGATAAATGTTGCCATCAAAACAGGGGAATTTCAAACCAATGAGGCCATCCTGAACAGTATCCGGTATGCACGGGACAATAACAAACCCCTGCATCTGCTTGGTTTGGTGAGCGATGGCGGTGTGCACAGCCATATCAACCATGTTAAGGCTATAGCAGACCTTTGTAAAGCTGAAGGTTTGAGCAATGTATTGGTGCATGTGTTTACCGACGGCCGCGATTGTGACCCGAAAAGCGGATTGGGTTTTGTAACAGAACTGCAGCAACATCTTGACGGCAGTGTGGGCAAGATTGCCACAGTCACAGGGCGCTATTTTGCTATGGACCGCGATAAACGCTGGGAACGTGTAAAAAAGGCATGGGATGCTTTGGTAAACGGTGTTGGCGAACACACCACCGATGTACTTGCGGCCATTGAAAAATCCTATGCAGCAAATGTTACCGATGAATTTATTGAACCCATTATCAGGATAAATGATGCCGGTGAACCCGTTGGGACCATCAAAGAAGGCGATGCCGTTTTTTGTTTCAATTTCCGGACCGACCGTTGCAGGGAAATTACCGAAGTGCTGACTCAGAAAAATCATCCCGACCATGAAATGCACACCCTGCAACTGCACTATACAACCATGACTGAGTATGATAAAACATGGAAGGGCGTGCAGGTAGCTTTTGAAACCGACAACCTGAACAACACCATCGGGCAGGTAATTGAAGCGCATGGCCTTAAACAAATCCGCATTGCAGAAACAGAAAAATACCCCCATGTCACTTTCTTTTTCAGTGGTGGCCGCGAAGCGCCTTTTGAAGGGGAAAAACGCATCATCGTACAAAGCCCCAAGGTGGCTACTTACGACCTGCAGCCCGAAATGAGCGCCCGCGAGGTAACCGCTACCCTGCTGCCGGAAATTTCATCAGGGGAATACGCATTTATTTGCCTCAACTTTGCCAATGCCGATATGGTTGGCCATACGGGCGTGTGGGAAGCCGCTATTAAAGCCGCCGAAACCGTAGACGACTGCGTGAGGCAGGTAGTGGAAGAAGGCCTGAAACAGGACTACACCATTTTCCTGACGGCAGACCATGGCAACAGCGATTTCCTGATAAATGAAGATGGCAGCCCCAATACGGCACATACCCTCAATCCTGTTCCGCTTTTCGTAATCAGTAATTCCTTTAACGGCAAAGTAAATCCGGGAAAGCTTGGTGATATTGCGCCGAGTATTTTAACCGTAATGGGATTGCCGGTTCCTAAAGAAATGACCGGTGACATTTTGATTCATTAAAAAAGAGATACCAAAAGATGGAAGAAAAGCAACTACCGGCAGCAAAAAAAGTTTCATGGGTAAAAAAAGCAGGGTACATACTCTTAGGTGCTTTGGTCATCATTCAATTTTTCCAACCCGGCAAAAACAACCAAAGCCTTGATATGGCAAATGACATCAGCAAGGTGGTAACTGTGCCTGAAGATGTTCACAATATTCTGAAGACTTCCTGCTACGATTGCCACAGCAACAATACCCAATACCCGTGGTATGCCAATATTCAACCCGTGGGTTGGTGGCTTAAAGATCATATTGATGAAGGAAAAGGCCACCTTAATTTTCAGGATTTTGCCTTAGTGGAACCGAGTGAAAGGTTTCCTACAAAGGCCCTCAGGCAGGACCACAAACTAGAGGAGGTTTATGAAACCGTTGAGGAAGGAGAAATGCCCCTGAAATCGTACACCATTATCCACGGTGATGCAAAACTCACTGATTTGCAGAAAAAATCAATTCTGGAATGGGTTAAGGCAGCCCGGAAAGAGCTTGCCGAAAGAGATTCAGCTGCAGTGACTGCGTTCTTGTCTTCGCATTAAATCCGAAGGATTCAGGGGATTTAGATTTTTTGATTTTGAACCTTCTGTTACTCCCCTTAATCAGAAGAACTTTACGACCGGGAAAGACAGATTCTTTCCCGGTTGTATCTTTATCCCCTTCATGTTTTCATTCAATACTTCATATCAACGTATTGCCATCTTGTTAACAGGTATTAGCCTGCTGGCACCAATGCTGTACAGTTCCGTTTTCTATGGAGAAAGATTGCTGCACAGGATGGAAATGTGGTATGAGGCTTCACATGGTGAACTTGAAACGATTGAACTCGACCCGGCAAAAATCATCTGGACAAAAAAGAACAGGGAACTAATCATAAATGATGCCTACTTTGATGTGGTAGAAATGAAACCCGGAAAGGATGGAAAGATTACCGTCAGGGGTGTATTTGATCACGAAGAAACCGAAATGCATGAGGCTTATCACAAGAGCCGAAACGAGGAGGAATCGGGTAACCACACAACGCAAAAGCTTGCTGATTGGCTTCAGACTTTATGGTTTTTTTCAGATTCGGCTTATTCAAAACCAATCTGTTCAGATGCACAAAAAACCACCACCGGTTATACAGAAAACCTTTTTCCGGATGGTATGACCTCACCGCCTGTTCCGCCTCCCCGGCAATTTTCCTGCATTTAAATGTATGGGGCATTGTAAGTAAAAATGCCCCGCGTAGTCCGCATTTTTTGTTTAAACAAACAGGCATGAAAAAGTATTATGTCCTGCTTGCTGTTGTTTTTGGGGCACATTCCGCCTTCTCGCAATCGGATACCCTGATTGGAGAAAGCGATGTTACCATTTCGGCAAGCAAGTGGGCTCAGAAGATAAGTGAGGTTCCAAACCATATTATTAAGATTACCAATAAGGATATCAGTACAGGGCAACCGCAAACCGCAGCAGACCTGTTGCAGCAATCGGGCAAAGTTTTCATTCAAAAAAGTCAGCTTGCAGGCGGAAGCCCCATGATCCGCGGATTTGCAACAAACAGGGTGTTGCTTGTAATTGATGGCGTAAGGATGAACAATGCCATTTACCGCAGCGGCAATCTGCAGAATATCATCAGCATTGATCCTTTGGCAATCAGGAATGCAGAAGTCATTTTTGGTCCGGGCACCATGGTTTATGGCAGCGATGCTATTGGCGGAGTAATGAGCTTTAACACGCTTCAGCCGGTATTGCAAGCAGATGGTGCCAAAGGACTTCGGGTAAAAGGGAATGCCCTTGTACGCTTTAGCACGGCCAACAGGGAGCAGACATTTCATGCAGATGTCAGTATGGGTTCAAAAAGATTTGCATACCTGTCAAGTGTTACTTTCAGCAGTTTTGACGATCTGAAAATGGGCAGAAACGGCGGTCAGGATAACTATCTGAGGCCTGAGTATGTCCAAAGGATCAATAACAGGGACAGCATTGTTAAAAACAGCGACCCTTACAGGCAGGTGTTTTCAGGATATGACCAATGGAATGTGCTTCAGAAAATCAGGTTCAAAGCATCCGATGCCATTGATCTTCAATATGCATTTTCTTTCGGCCAAACCGGCACATCGCCCCGCTACGACCGGTTGATCGAGTATAGAAATGGCCTTCCACGTTTTGCCGAATGGAATTACGGCCCCATGCTGTGGAGGATGCATACCCTTTCTGCCGCGTTTTCGAAAGCGAATGGCCTTTTTGATGAAGCAAGGTTGGTAGCAGGTTATCAGAATTATGAAGAAAGCAGGATGGACAGGGCAAGAAACGCCCTTTTGAGACGCACTCAGCAGGAAAATGTGGTGCAATGGAATTTGAATTTTGATGCCACCAAAAAAACATCTAAAGGCAGGCTGAATTATGGAGCAGAATATGTTGACAACCTGGTGAACAGCGCCGGTTGGACCGATGATATCAATACCGGTGACAGAAACGGAACGGCATCAAGGTATCCTGATGGAAGCACATGGAGAGCCCTGGGTATCTATGGAACCTACAAGCATGAATTCAAAAATAAGATGACCCTTCAATCGGGGCTTCGTTATAACAAAGGCGAATTAAGGGCTGAATTTGATGATACCTTTTTCCCTTTTCCTTACAGGGATGCCCATATAAATGACGGCGCCCTGACAGGAAGCCTTGGGGTCGCCTACAAAGCTTCGGAAACATGGCAAATAAATGGAGTGGTAAATACCGGTTTCCGCATGCCCAATATTGATGATATGGGCAAGCTGTTTGAAACCTCACCCGGCCTTGTGGTTGTACCAAACCCCAATCTGGAGAGTGAATATGCATGGAATTTTGAATTGGGAATTATTCACGAAGAAAGGGGTAAATTCAAATTCGAACTTGTCGGATTCCATTCAAGACTTACCAATGCCATTGTGCGAAGGCCTTTTACTTTCAATGGAGCAGACAGCATTCCTATAAACGGTATCATGGGCAAGGTGGAATCCCTGCAAAACATAGGACTGGCAACGGTTTGGGGTATTCAGTTTGCCGCCGACTTCAGGATAAGCGAAACAATCGGGGCTTATCTGAATGCAAACTGGACCGATGGCGCAGAAACGGATGATGTAAAAAATGAACAGGTTCCTTTGAGGCATGCACCTCCTTTTTTTGGAAATGCCGGGATACGCTGGCAAAAAAATGGTTTTCGCTTTGAAATATTCGGTTTTTACAATTCTGAAGTCTCTTATGAAAACCTGGCTCCTTCCGAACAGCAAAAGCCTTTGATATATGCAAAGGACGAACAGGGAAGACCCTACTGTCCTGCCTGGTACAGCTTGAATACAAGGGCAGGTTACCAATGGAAACAATTCAACCTGAACCTTGCATGGGAAAATATGACCAATCAACGCTACCGGGCATACAGCAGTGGCATTGTAGCGGCCGGAAGTAATTTTATTTGCTCACTCAGCTTCAATTTTTAACTCAAAAAGGCAGGGACATCTTTTTCCTGCCTTCCTTTTTTATCATGATCAAACGTATTTCGGTTTATACAAGATGGTACAGAAAATGGCACAAGTTTACCGGGCTTGCAGGGCTTGTTTTTATAGCCATCATTTCGGTAACAGGCTTACTGCTTATCTGGAAAAAAAACAGCGGAGGCATGATACTCGCAGAAACACAAACAGGAAGCAGCACCAATCCTGAATCATGGTTGCCTGTATCAAGGATCAGAAATGCTGCTATTGAGTACCTGAAAAAACAAGAACCTGATGCGGATACAACCATTGACCGATTGGATATTAGACCCTCAAAGGGGGTTTGCAAAGTGACATTTACAGAACATTTTTCCGCTGTTCAGGTTGACATGGCCACTGGCATTCCCCTTTTGCTGGAAAAAAGAAGGGCCGATTTTATTGAACAAATCCACGACGGGTCCATACTGGATAAATATGCCGGAACAGGATGGTTCAAACTTTTTTATGGTTCTTTCGTTGGCCTTAGTCTGCTATTCCTGACAATCAGCGGATTTTTTCTTTGGTACCACCCTAAAAAAATCAGACGGGTCAAGCGCTTAAAACCCTGATTTTCGGAACATTTTTACCCGATTCCGGCGATTTTTTCCCAAAAAAATAAAAAAAAAGCCCATTTCGTACAAAGGGAATCTGCAAAAGCAGCAAGTGAACAATTTTTTTGTCTAATTTAGTGCAGTCGAAAAATATTTTCCACTGCGCATGAACGAGGATTTGATCATAGAGGGTTGCCTGAACAACAGCCCGGTTGCACAACGAGAGTTGTACAATCGATACAGTCCAAAAATGCTTTCGGTATGTTACCGATTCGCAGCCTCACGCGAGGATGCCGAAGACATGCTGCAGGAAGGGTTTATCAAAGTATTCAGTCAGATACATACTTTCCAGAACAAGGGGGCATTTGAAGGATGGGTCCGCAGGATTATTGTACATACCTGTATCAATGTATTGAAGCGGAACAAAAAGTTCAATGACAGCCTGGATATGGAATATGCTGTAAATGCTTCAGTAAAGGAGGTCATTCCTTCCATCATGCAGGCAAAGCAGGTGGTGGAATGTATCAGGCTTTTGCCGGCAGGTTACAGAACGGTTTTGAATCTGTATGCGATTGAAGGTTATTCCCACAGGGAAATATCTGAAATCATGGATATTGAAGAAAGTACAAGCCGCAGCCAGTACACGAGGGCAAAAGCAATGCTTGAACAAATTTTGATTAAAAGAAAAATTATCGACAAAAGAGAACAAAAACCGGAACTTGTGCCTGCTGCTATATGAGAAAACAACAAGCCATTTGCCGGTCAAAAAAATATAAAATGAATTAAAGGGACACGGGGTAAATACCTGATGTCCTGAAGAACAGTCGCCATGAAACACTCATTTGACCTGGACAATTTCGAATCCTTTCTGTCGGAACAAGCCGACAGGCACAGGATGTATCCGGGTGACCGGGTGTGGAGAAATATCCAGGAAAATCTTCATGGAACAAGCAGGTGGCCTGCTTTGACTTTCGGTGCCATCCTTACCATGGCAAC
>JALOMX010000388.1 GCA_025455245.1 Chitinophagaceae bacterium | reverse complement strand
CGCATGATGGACGGCAGTGGCCGCTATCTTGAAAACTACCAAACCGAGCCGGATATCAAACTCATGAATGAGTACGATAAAGTGATTAAAGGAAAGGACCAGCAGCTTGAAACGGCTGTGGCCGAGTTGATGAAAGAAGTGAAGTAAGCTCAGGGATGGACAATTTTATAGCCACGGATCCGGCATCAGTTGGGTTCGTGGCTATTTTTTCAATACAGAAATCCGAAGGCCCATAAAGGGATGATATTGCCCATACCGGTTTCTATATCATCCTTTATCACAAAGGCATTTTGCATGCCTTCAATTTGGTGTTTACCCTTTTTTCGCCCACCAATTTCAAAGCAGTAATCGCCAATGGAAAAGTCGGCAGATACATGCAGGTGTACATCATATATGTGCGATAGCATACTTACAAAAGCCGACTCCCGCAGACTGCCTTTGTCGGCCTTTTCTTCGGCGAGGGCATAGTATAAGTTGGGGTTGCTCAGCAAAACCTTGTCGGGTTTTTGGAGATGGCTGATGGAGTGGCCAGGGTAAAACAGGTTTTTTGTCAACAAGGCCTTATCCATATAGTGAAGATAATTCACCATGGTATTACGCGTAATACCCACTTGTTCGGCAAGTTTGCTGATGTTTGGAATAAACGGGGGCGCCTGTGAAATAATGCGCATGATGGCCTGAATTTTTTGGCTGTATCCTGCCTGGTAACCATTGATGTACGGAAAGTCAACTTCAATGATGTATTTCAAAAGTTGCAAAACTGTAAGCAGATAATCACGGTCTTTTTCGGCAAGAAGGGGAAAGTAGCCCCGTGTAAGGTAAAGGTTCCAAAAGGCAAGGGGCCGAAACTGCTGAATTATTTCCGTTGTCCAGTTTTCATGTTTGTTAAGCAAATCATTTAGTTCTACCGGCGATACTTTTATTCCATGCGCAAGCTGCAGGTATTCCCTGAAAGAAAGCCCCGGCAATTGGTACATCAGGGCACGGCGGCTGAGGTCTGCATCCTGTTCGGTTATTTGAATGATGGATGATCCTGTGAAGGTTACTTTTAAATCTGGCAGCAGGTCGTAAATGTTTTTCAGTTCCTTACTCCAGCCTTCATATTTATGCACCTCATCAACCAACAGGTATTGCCCGCCTGTTTTGCTGAACGTGGAGGCTACATCAAACAGGCGATGGGTGGAAAAGTAAAAATCATCCAGTGTGATATAAAGGACCTTCAACCCTTGTTGCTGCCAGATACGCGCCTGCTGCAACAGGCGGGTGGTTTTACCGCAGCCCCTTGCCCCCGTTATGCCATTCAGCCGCCACTCCCAGTTTATTTTTAAGGGTACACCCCGAACAAGATCCAGGCTTGTTTTGCTGATCAGCCATTGTGAATTTTGGATGAGGTTCTCCATTTTGCTTATTTAGGTAAGCAAAAATAGTCAATATTTGCTTATTATGATAAGCAATTTTATCAATTAAATGCTTATCATGTTAAGCAAAAGCAGGATAAAATCAGGAATAGGCCATCCTGACGCCCAATCTGTGTTGTTGAAATCATTGCGGATATCTAATCCTAAAAGGAACAGGGTTATCAATTAAATCCACCTTTTCCCCTGTACAGCCGGAGCCTTCCATCGAGGGTTATTTTCAAAACGGTCATATCTTCATCCTGATGGGCAGTTGGAATTTCCCCCATGAACACCAATCCCGGCACGCTGCTCCAGCTTATTTTGCCCACCACTTTGTGCGTCAGTGCATACCCTGTTCCCAGCACTTCAATGCTTTTAATTTTATTGACAAGCCCTTTTATCATGGCTTTTCCTGAAGCCTGCGCCGGCAAAAAAAGGTACAAAGTGGTTGAGTCCTTGGAAAGGGTGCTTGGCCCGTAAAAATGACCCTCAGGTAAACCGGCACGGGTGCCGAAAATGGCCTCCCGGTGTTTTTGGTTCCAGCGGGCAAGGCCTTTCAGTTGGGCAATCTGTTCTTCCGGGATGGTTCCATCTTCTTTAGGACCGATATCAAACAAAAGGTTGCCGCCCCTGCCAATCACATCTGCAAAAATGGAAATGAGTTCATAGGGTGTTTTGTAGGCACTGTCTGATGGCCGGTAGCCCCAGTTCAAATTTGGTGTCAGGCAAAGTTCCCATTCAGGCCGTTCGGGTTTGGTGATGGGAAGGTTTTGTTCGGGGGTGGCATAGTCGCCATATTCACCCAATCTCGAATTAATGATCGCAGCAGGATTTTTTTCGAGTATCATCTGCCGGATGCGGGATGCCTGCCAGGCTTCGCCGGGGTGCTCCCAATCGCCGTCAAACCACCACAGGTCGGGCTTGTACAGATCGTTGATTTCATTGATCTGCCCGTGGCAAAAAGCAAGGAATTTTGACCAACGCGCCGGGTCATTTTCCCGTTTATACCGCGCACTGTCTTTAAAAAAACCCGGATAATCGGGATGGTTCCAATCGAGGAGGGAATAATAGGCGCCAACCTTCAAACCGTTTTTTCTCAGCGCTTCGTAAAATGGCGTAATAAGGTCGCGTTTGGCGGGTGTTTTTTGAATAACCGTGAGGTCGCTCCATCGGGTAGGGTACAAGGCAACACCATCGTGGTGTTTGGTGGTAATGACTGCATACCCGGCACCTGTAGCTTGTATCAGGTCAACCCATTGCTGCGGGTTGTAGTTTTTTGCCGTAAAGCCATTCAGTTGGTTCATGTATGCGGTATGCGTCACTTC
>JALOMX010000072.1 GCA_025455245.1 Chitinophagaceae bacterium | reverse complement strand
TGTTTTTGCTTTAGTGAAATGCCACAGGATGGGCGTAAAAAAAATAATCTAATAGTCCACCATTTTCGGGCCATCATTGTGTGGCTGAAATTTACAACATTCCATACCATTACAGGTCAGTCTTCCCTGAATACTTTACGTTAATGCAGGCCCTGACTCATTCCCCTTTTTTGCCCTCATCGGGCCGGCGGTGTTTGTGTTTGCGGTGATGCGGTTTGCCACCCTGTTTTTGAGGGGTTTGTTCTCCCGCAGGGGCCTTGGGACGGTTAGGTCCTCCACCTGCCTGTTGCTGTGGTTTTGGCTGCTGCGGTTGTTGGGGTGGCCTAGGCCCTTGTGGCGGTTTATTGGGGGATGGCTGTGGGGCCTGTCCTCCCTTCCTGGCTTCCGGGCGTTGACCCTCCCTGTTCTTTTGCTGGTGAAGCTGCTGTTGTTTATTCCTTTCTTTATCCTTATTTCTTCGGCTTGTTTTTTCCAGTGTACGAAGGCTGAGCTGACCCACCACATCCACAAATTCAGGTTCCACTTCACGGGGTTTGCTGCTCACCACTTCCACTGCCTGAAGCTCATCGGGTTTTTGCCCCTGTCTGTTTAAATCTTTTATTTCAAGCACACGGGCAATGGTCAGCGGGTATTGTTTGGTGCTGTCGGGCAATGTGTACCACATCAGGTTCCGGAAAATGTCTTTCTTTACAAGCATGGCCCTGCCCCGTTGAATTTCAAGCATATCGCAATGGTTGGGAAAATGCTGAAGTGCATCGAGGTATGTATCTAATTCGTAGTTCAAACAGCACTTAAGCCTTCCGCATTGCCCGCTCAGTTTGCTTTGGTTGATGCTAAGATTCTGGTAACGTGCAGCCTGCGTATTTACGCTTTTAAAATCGGTAAGCCATGTACTGCAACACAATTCGCGGCCACAACTCCCGATACCGCCGACTTTTGCAGCCTCCTGACGGGCACCAATTTGTTTCATTTCCACCTTAACCTTAAAGTCGGAATTGTAAACCTTAATGAGCTCCCTGAAATCTACCCGATCATCGGCCGTGTAAAAAAATGTAGCTTTTTTGCCGTCGGCCTGCAGTTCCACTTCAGCCATTTTCATCTGAAGGCCAAGGCTCCGGGCAATGGCACGGCTGCGTATTAGCAGGTCTTTTTCTTTTCCTTTACTTTCCCTGAATTTATCAATATCGATCTGGCTGGCACGGCGAAGGATCTTTTTCAGATCAGGCGAATCTTCGGCAATGCGGTGCTTTTTTAACTGAAGCCTGACGAGTTCTCCGGTAAGTGAGATTTCGCCTACATCAAAACCGCCAACACCCTCAACCGTTACGAGATCGCCTTTTTCAAAATATTGAAGTGTTGGGTTTCTGTAATAATCTTTCCTGCTGCCCTGGTTAAAACTTACCTCCACTATCCTGCAATTGCTTTCAGGATCACTGAAAGGAAGATTGAGCAGCCAGTCATGTACATTCATTCTGTTGCATCCACCGGTGCTGCACCCTCCGTTGCTTTTGCAGCCTGACGGCTTTCCTCCTGTTGCTGTTCCGCATCCGCTACATCCCATAATAATATTCTTCCTTGCTCTTCAATGAATAAAATGGCAGTGGTTTCCTTTTTGGCGAACGGTTTCCGGAAATCAAAATGAAGTAAATGGACAGGCTAAGGCAAGCAATAAAGGCACAAATTTTCCCTGTAAAATAGTTTTTCTATTGACAATCAATTGTTTATTGGCCAATAAGTTGTTTTTATATTGCTCAGAAATCTTCACCCTTTTAACCTTGCTGACCCGAAAACCCTTGTGATATTTTAAGTTCCCGTTCTGCAAAGCTGACCATTGCCCTCCGGACCCGCATCATCGTTTTCCACTGTTTAACCATCAAAAATAGTGGATAATTATCTTCAATAGCCAAAGAATATAACCATTCAGCCCTTAAAAATGGATTTTTTTATGTTCAGGGAAGAATCCCTACCTGCTGTTTGTTTTCGATCAGTTCCCGCATTTTGATAGAAAGGCTGTGGAAAAGCAGCTTTGGATTGGCATTTCGCTCAATGTAGTAAGTGGCATCTTCAAGCAGGCGTGCCAAAGCGGCAAGGGTACTAGGTCCTGCTATTTTGTTCAGCCTTTCGGCAAACTGAGCCTCCTGCACAGGAAGATTGAGTGCTGTGGCCCCTATCAGTTTTATCCGCAGGCTTTGCTCAATCAAATTCAGAAAGTATTGGAGCAATTGCTTTTGTTTTTCCCTTCCAAGGGTGCTCAGGTCAGAAATTATTTTGTTGATATTGATATAAGCGTTTGTACCCGGAGCCCTGCGCATGAGGGTAGCATTCAACCAATCGCGTAATAGATCGTTCCAGTTTTCTTCATGGTGCTGCAGCAAATCAAGTGCATCATGAAAATTCCCGGCACTGACCAATGCTATCTGCAGGGCTTTTTGTTCCTCCAGTCCTTTTTGTACAACAAGTGCCGCAGCAATGTCCTCCGGTAAAAGCGGCGGTACTTTAATAACCTGACAACGGCTAAGGATCGTTGGCAGTATGCGCTCCTCATTTTCTGCAGCAAAAATAAAAAGGGTATCAGGGGGCGGTTCCTCAATCAACTTGAGCAGTTTGTTGCCCGGTTCGCCCAGCATTTCAGGCATCCACATTACCAATACTTTGTACCGGCTTTCGTAAGGCTTCAGGTTTAGTTTATGAATGATTTCGTTGCATTCGCGGGCGGTAATATTCCCTTGTTTGTTTTCTGCTTTGATAAACTGAAGCCAGTCGAACAGATTACCGTAGGGCTGGCTTTTTAAAAAGGCCCTCCATTCTGCAGCCCAATCTGCACTGATGGGTGGTGTGTTGCTGTCGCTTCCGCGTTTAACCACAGGATATGAAAAATGCAGGTCGGGATGCACGAGTTCAAGTGCTTTTTGACTGACCCCGGGAAAATGCTCCGGTTCATCGGGTTCATTGGCCATAGGGCTCATTCCGCCAAAAAGGTCGGCTGCCATAACGGCCGGCTTTTTATGCTGGGAATAGCTAACGACATACTGGCCAAATCCAATAGCCAACGGTAAAACGCCGGTCCCTTCAGGGCCAATCAGCATAATGGCATGGCTCAGCCTGTTGCTGTTTACCATGTGCACCAATTGATCCTGTATCGCTTTTTGGCCAATAACTCCCGGAAATTGAACAGTATTCATCAGGGGCGTCAAAAATAGGTGTCCCCGCATTAAAATCCCTCTTTTGGGGATAGTTTCCCGGATAGATAACAGATTATTTTGTATGCTATTACCATACATTAATTTAAGGGAAAATTATTCCGCATAAAGAAGGGGTGGGTTTTAACATGAGAAGTAAGGGGACTGCAAGGCATTTACAAAATTCGGGAAATACCTTACCTTTTGACGGTCAGGGTATTTTTTACAGATGATCATAAAATAAGGGGATTGTATTATTTTTATTTCATATAACTATAGCCAACATGAAGCATCAACTGATAGCCGGTACTTTCTTTTTTGTATTTGCCGGCCTTGCAGGGTTCAATAGCACTGCCCAAAACGTAGGCATCGGCACCAATACACCCACCGGGCCGCTTAGTTTTGCCAACCTTCTGGGGAGAAAAATCGTGTTGTGGGGCGATGGAAATGCAGGGCATTATGGGTTGGGGGTACAAAGCGGATTACTTCAGATTTACAGTGATGCCCCCTCGGCAAACATATCCCTTGGGTATGGGCGAAGTGAGGCATTTACGGAGCGGATACGCATCATAAATTTTGGCGGTGATGGTATGATTTTGAACGGCCGATTATTTATTCGAAATGGTACATCACCTTTGAATACAGACTTTTCAGGTGGGGTTTGGCTGTACATGTCCGATAATTCAGCGCTATTGGGCTTTATGGGTACCCAAAACAATCAGAATATTGGTTTTTATGGTGGTCCTGCCGGATGGGGCTTTACCTACGATGCCATTAACAGCAGGGTGGGTATTGGCAACCAAAACCCAAATGCACCTCTGAGTTTTCCTGCGGCTTTGGGTAAAAAAATCACCTTGTACCCCGGCCCCACCGGTGATGTGGGTATTGGCGTATCCGGAAACCGTTTGTACTTGTACGGCGATAATCCCAATGCCGACGTGGCTTTTGGCTGGGACAACAACGGCAACTTCAACGAACGCTTTGCCGTAAAACCGAATGGTGCACTAGCCGTGGTGGGCAATACGGGTCAGCCGGGGCAGGTACTTGTAAGCAATGGCGCCGGTGCGGCAGCAAGTTGGTCTACTATTCCCGGTGGATACTTGTTTGTAGCTGCTCAAAGTGCAAACAGTGGAACGGTAGGTTCTGGCTCGGGTGTGCAAGACATACCCGGGTTGACAGCAGATTTTACACTGAATGCACCTTCGCGGGTGTTGTTCAATTTCAGGGTCAGGGTGTCCAATACATCCTGCTTTGGGTGTGGCGAAAGGAGGGGTTTTGTGGTTTTGCGGCAAAATATAGTAGGGGGTACCACCAATATTGCCTCCACTTCGGTGTATATGCCCAATGGAGAATTCGCCGATGTGGCTTCGGGCCCAATTGTTCTGGACCTGCAACCCGGTTCTTATTCATTTAAACTGGTCCTGGAAAATTCGGTTTTTGGCAGCCAGAATATGATTGCAAGCACAGGCGGCTTTTCCCGTCTTACCTGGCAAATTTTTCCCCTATAAAAAAAGGGCAATCGCAGATGTTGCCGATTGCCCTGTTTGATATTTTTAATAGCAATTATTGCAGGTATTTGGTAATGGCCTCACTCATAGGCTCCACATTGCTGCTGAAATGCTGCAGCAGTTTTCCGTTTTCATCCAGTAAAAATTTATTGAAGTTCCAGCTGATATTGGCATCGAGTACGCCATTCTCGCTTTTGTTGGTAAGCCACTTAAAAAATGGATCAATGTCGTTGCCCTTTACGCTCACCTTGGCAGCCATAGGGAAAGAAACATCAAACTTGCTCGTACAGAATTCTTTGATTTCTTCATTGCTGCCGGGTTCCTGTCCGCCAAAATTGTTGGCGGGGAATCCGATGACCACCAATTTGGTGCGGTACTTTTTATAGAGCTCTTCTAATCCTGCGTACTGTTTTGTATAACCACACTTTGAAGCTGTGTTTACTACAAGGATCTTTTTTCCTTTATACACCGAAAGGTCGATGGTTCCTCCGTCAATTGCTTTGACCTTAAAACTATGAGCAGTGTCTGTTTTGGCGGGAACAAATGCCATCAGAGAGATAGCGCTTAGTATCATAATTAATTTCATACTTACAAAGTTTGAATGAAAAACAAATGTCGTGGCAAAAGGTTGAATGGGAGGAAAGCAATCATTATAATTTTTCTCTGCCATAAATGTACTAGAAAACTACAGCCGTGAAGCAACCGCAAGTGTTAAAACTGATAATTTCAATCCTTTTACCTTGAGCAATACCTGTCCGCAGGCATCCAGTGTGGCACCGGTGGTTACCACATCATCCACCAGCAGTGCATGTTTTCCTTCAAGGTGATTACTTTCAGCAAGGTCAAAAACCTCCGCCACGTTGCTCCATCGTTGAATGCGTGATTTTTTGGTTTGTGTTTCTGTAAAAACGGTACGCATAATGGCTACCTTTTCAACAGGCAGTCCTGTCGCCTGGCTCAGGCCGTTGCATATCAGTTCACTTTGATTGTATCCCCTTATTTTCAATTTTTTTTTGTTAAGAGGCAGGGGTATCACTACATCTATATTATCAAACCAGTTGCATTCCATCAGTTTACAACCCATTGTATAACCAAGGTATTCTCCCAGTGTTTGATGGCTTTTGTATTTAATATGATGTATGAGTGTTTGCGTCAGGCTTTCTTTTTCAAAAAAGAGCCAACTGCAACCCTTTTCAATAGGAAGCCTTCCTGTGAAAAGGTTGGCTGTATAATTGGATGCAGTTTTTTCAAAACCCGTCAATGGTAAATCCTCTATGCAACCCATACAAAGAAAATGTTTCAGGTTATAAAGCTCTTTTCCGCAACCTATACAGGTATGCGGATAGAAGAACCGGACGATATCCTGAAGTAAAACATGCATAAAAAAATGGAGTACTAAAATACTCCATTTTTTATCAAATAAAAATAATGAACAGCTTATTTAATGGTACACATATCCACTACAATTTCGTCAAGCAGATCATTATAGGTACTTAGTCGTCCCTGAACTTTGATGACCTGCCCGGGTGCAATACCTGAAATTTGTCCGGTTTTTGATTCTTCAAAATTGCAGATAATATTTCCCAATGAAATGCTTGTGGATCCTACTTCACTTACGGTACCTTCAATAAGGATGGCTTTGTCAATATAGGTGGTAACAGCCTCTGGGTTTTCGCTGAAAGTCTGTGTCAGGGCATCTGCCGTTAAAGTAAAGGCCGGTGTTTCTGAACCTGCATCCCTGTGGGGTTTGAAGAAAACATACCATGTTGTCCAGCCGCCAGCAATAAGTCCAATAACGAAGAGGATCAAAAAAATCTTCTTAAGTCGGGGTGAAAGTACCATAAACTAAATATTTATTGAATTAAAATGGGAAAAAAATCCGGCTTTATAGCATGCGAAGGTTAATATCATGCATTGGCTAATCTATGATAAACGTTAATATGAAACATGACAAAAGTCACAATGAAGCTTGACAAGCATCAATAATTAAAGAAAAGTTCGTAATCACCTTTGTGTTTTGATTGCAAGCTGTTGGTTAACTGCCCAACAGGTTAAAATTAGGAATTTACAAATTAAATATTTTTAACATGATTATTATCAATAATCAAAAGAGGATGGTCTTTTTTGTTATGCTGTCAATAGGAATGATGATGGTATCCATTCAATGTACAAAGGAAGGTCCAAATGCAGCCGATGCAAACCAGACAAGGGCATTGCTGAAGGACGATCCTGATTCCACCTTATTCTCTCCATTTTATGACAGTACCGTGGTGCCCTACGCAGATGCAACGCCTGACGTCAATGACTATGCAGTGACGACCGGTGTTTATACCATCGTAAGAACCTATTGCGCATCTGCAACCTGTCATGGTGCCGATATTAAGCCTTTACTCAATGATTATAATAGTATCAGGGCGATGGTGATTCCCGGTAATCCCGAAGGAAGCAAGCTGTTTCAGATGATTACCACCGATGACTTTAACAGGGCTATGCCTCCTGTAAACTATGGCATTGACCTCAGTGTGACGGAGAAAGTAAAAATTTATAACTGGATTCGTAATGGCGCAAAAGAACGTCCGGCGCTCGAAGATTATCGACCCTCTGCCATCCAATTGCTTGTTAGCGGATGCGGTTCGGGCAACTGTCACAACCAGGCCACCGTTGGTGGTGAGTGGGCAAGGGCCAAACTGATTGAGGTTACCTCATCAGATACGTTTACCTTCAGGTATACAAATCCAAACACAGGGGCATCAACTTTTTATGCTCAATTAACCGAGCCTAAACTTTCTCAGGTATGGAATGCGTACAAGGATAGCGTACGTAAGTTTTATGCCGATACCACCGCAAATGCAAGCTTCAGGCCATATAAAACTTTTAGTTCGCCTGTGGTAGCAGCCAGCAGAAGAGGGCCATTGAATAGTTATGATGATATAATTTTCGATATTCTGTATCCGAAAGCAATCAGAAGTGTAAGTGGAAGCAACCCTGCTTATGTTGATCCGGTAACCGGCAAACGCTATTGGGTGAGGAGTGATCAGTACAACGGGGACAGCTATATGATCTCCAGAATTGATTCAACCATTCTGTCAGCCAATAACCGTACAGGTGTTTTCAGAACCACCCATCATGGCGATATGGCTTACGGAGATGGTGGCCTCAGACCTGGTGAGATTGGAGTCATTAAAGCATGGTATTTCCTTGATCCCAATATTCCCGATGCATGGAAGTTTGGCCGCACAGGGACAGGTGTTTTCAAATACAGGAAATCCGGAAACATCATAAGGAAATAACCAAAATAACAATCAGTAAAATAGTGTATATGAAAAAGATATTTGTAATTATTCTGATAGGTATTTGGATACTGGGTGCCAACGCCTGTTATAAAAACAGGGATGATGTTTCCTATGACTTTATCGCTATATCTTTAACCAATGATGTGGCTCCCATTTTAACTTCGGGAGGTTGTGGATGCCATAATAACGGAACCACACGTCAGTTTCTTTTCTCAAATAAGGATACGGTTTTTTATGAAACAATGGTAGCCAAAGCGCCTATGTTGTTGAAAATGGCGAATGGAGAAAAACATCCCGCTGAGGGTTCTGTTTTTTTTACACCATCGCAGGCATCACTGGTTAAGCGCTGGGTTGAACAAGGTGCCAAGAATGATCATGTACCG
>JALOMX010000071.1 GCA_025455245.1 Chitinophagaceae bacterium | reverse complement strand
TTTTAACCCAAATAGCGGTGGAAGTATGGTAATAAATACCCATGCATACACACTGTACAAAAGCACCTGGAATATGCTGTTGAGCGCAACGAGCCCTGCTGCATATTCACGGCTTCCTTCGGCCAGTTCATTCCATACGATCACCATGGCTATACAGCGCGCAATACCAATGAGGATCAGCCCCATCATATATTCCGGATAATCCCGAAGAAAGGTAATGGCTAATACAAACATCAGGATAGGGCCAATGATCCAGTTGAGCAACAAGGATACGCCTAACACCTTGACGTTGGTAAATACCTTGCCCATTTGCTCGTATTTTACCTTGGCCAATGGAGGGTACATCATCAGTATCAGTCCTATGGCAAGCGGTATATTGGTGGTTCCGCTTGAAAAGGAATTGATGAAACCGGAAGATTCAGGCAAAAAATATCCCAGGCCAACCCCTAAACCCATTGCAAGAAAAATCCACAGCGTGAGGTAACGGTCAAGGAAGCTAAGCTTTTTACGTTCGTGAGCAGGTGCACAGTCGTTTGTTGGCATATTTATATTTTGGATGTTTAAATTCCAAATTATTAAATTCCAAATTCCAAACAGTTGTACCCCGTATTTCTTGGTATTTGGAATTTGTCCATTGATATTTTTCCCTTAACAACAACCTGCCCCCGGAGGACAGCATTTTTCTTCCAAAGGCTTGCGTGCAAAAACAGTGATGCTCCTGATGCCGGTTTCCCCTGTTTTAAAAGCGGACAATTCCTGTTCATTCAGGTAGCTTGCCAGTATATCATCGGGTATGATGATGGCTTTATCTTTTTGAATGGTAACATCCTGAAAACCGGTTGCATGTATCATGCCGAGATAATCATTTTTTTGAATGGCGCCTGCCACGCAACCTGCGTACATTTCGGCATCCTGTTGCAGTCCCGCAGGCAGTTGACCCTTCAGTACTATATCCGAAATGCTGAAATGCCCACCGGGTTTCAATACCCTGTATATTTCTTTGAACACTGCTTTTTTATTGGGTACCAGGTTCAGAACACAATTGCTGACTACGACATCGGCTACATTACCACCTACCGGCATGTCTTCAATATCGCCTTGTCTGAATTCAACATTGGTGAATCCTCTTTTGGCGGCATTAGTCCTTGCTTTTTCAATCATGGCAGGTGTAAAATCTATACCGATCACTTTGCCGGTTTCGCCTGTTTCGTGCCTTGCAATAAAACAGTCGTTTCCGGCGCCGCTTCCAAGATCAATAACAATATCGCCTTTTTTTATTTGGGCAAATTGAGTAGGAAGCCCGCAGCCCAATCCAAGGTCGGCATCGGGATTGTATCCCTCAAGTTCTGAATAGTCGTCGCTCATTATATTATATACTTCGGTACTGCATCCGCCGGCACCGCAGCAGCTTGCCTGATTGGTTTCCTTATCCTGAAGGGCAATTTCGCTGTACTTCTGCCGGACGATTTCTTTGAGTTCATTTTCTGTTTGCATAAGATGTGATATTTTACTAATCGTATTATTACGATAGATGTTGGAAAATTTTTTTAACAGCAAGTCGATGTCCTTTCCTTGAAGCTTTCAAAGAGGGTGGTCAGTGTACTTTGTGCCAGTTTCCATTCCGCCTCGTCTATACAGTAACACACCCGCGGGCCTTCAATTTCACCTTTGATCAAACCGGCCGATTTCAATTCTTTCAAATGCTGTGATACCGTGCTTTGCGAGAGGGGCAGTTCCTCCACTATGTCACCGCACATGCAGGCCTGCCTTTTTGCAAGCAACCTGAGTATGGCCACACGGGCCGGATGCGCCAATGCCTTTGCATAGGTGGCAACCCGGTTGTCCTTCACCGAAAAATCATCTATCCTTGATGCACCCATAGTTAATATTCATCGCAATATTACGATATAATTGTGTGAATAGTAATTTTATTCAGGCCGGAAAAATTTTTTTTCATCTTTGCATCATGGCTTCCATTGCGTCCGTTTTCAAAAGAAAGTATTACATCCTTTTCAGCCTTGTCATTTTTTTATGGCTGTTCGGTTCATGGGTTTTGTCGGAGGGCAAGGCAGAAAGTTTCAGGGCCATGACTCCGTTCCATAATGAATATGCAGATTTTTTTTTCCGGTATTTTACCCATTTGGGTGACGGCATTTTTATACTTGCATTGGCGGCATTGCTCGCTATCCGTAAAAAGTATTTTTTATCCTTTGGCATTGTTGGCGGGTATTTATTGTCAGGCCTGTTTGCACAAATCGGGAAGAGGGTCCTGAATGCTCCAAGGCCCAAAGCATTTTTTGAGGCTATGGGGGAAACCGTTTACGAGGTTCCGGGGATGGATGTTCACCTTGCAGGCAGTTTCCCTTCGGGTCATACGGCGTCTGCCTTTGCCCTTGCTGTTTTTTTAATATGTGCCTTGCCCAATAAAACCCTCAACTGGTTAATTCTGTTGGGTGCATGCCTTGTGGGGTATAGCAGGATTTACCTGTCGCAGCATTTCCCGGTAGATGTATTTGCCGGGGCGGTTATTGGTTCTTTGTCGGGATGGGTAACTTATTTGTTCCTGGAGTGGAGGGTCAGCAAAAAGAAATAAGCAAAAGTGCATCGGCGGTTCTATGGCTTACATCATGAAAAAGAAATAGGTACCTGCCTTTATTTATTCCTTTCTCCTGTCAAGGGTAAACCCTATCGTAGTTCCGATATCAATTTTGCTGCGTACGTGAATGGTTTGGGAGTGGGCTTCAATTATGTGCTTGCAAATAGAAAGACCAAGTCCGCTACCCCCCACTTTGCGGCTGCGGGCAAGATCTGTTCTGTAGAAACGTTCGAAAATGCGGCCGATATGTTCTTCACTGATGCCTATACCATCGTCACTTATTTCGACGAGTACGCGTTTTCCGTCAGTGTTGTAAACACTAGCCACAATATTTCCGTTTTCGTTGCTGTATTTAATGGCATTGTCCACAAGGTTTATCAAAACCTGCCTGATTTTTTCCTTGTCTGCAAAAACCCATTCACTTTGTTCCGTTCCTTTTTTAAAGGAGCATTTTATTTTTTTGGCCTGACTTTTTATGCTCAGGCTTTCAAATACATCGCGTATCACTTCATGGATGATAAAATTCTCTTTATAAAGCGGCAATTCACCACTTTCGAGTTTACTGATTTCATCAAGGTCATTCACAAGGTTAACAAGCCTGTCAATGTTACGGTCGGCTTTACTCAAAAAACGCTGTCGTATTTCCGGGTTTTCGGAAGCGCCCTCAAGCAGGGTATCTACATAGCCTTGAATGGCAAAAATCGGAGTCTTCAGTTCGTGGGCAAGGTTTTGTAAGAATTCTTTCCTGAAAGCTTCATTGGCTTTAAGCATTTCAATTTCACCCTGCCTTTGTTCCGCCCATTTTTCTACATCTTCACGCACTTCATCAATGCTTTTTTGCGGAAGGATGTATTTATAGTAAGTTTCTTCGCGGCGGCTAGCCTTGGTTTGATAAATAAATTTGTAGATCAGTTTTATTTTCCTGTAAATGAACTTTTGAAGGGTTGATAAGATCAGGGCATAGGACATGGCGGCAAACAGAACGCTGCATACCACAACAATCCACCATTCCTGCCGAAGGATAAAAACCCCTGCCGACACCGGAATGGTAAGAATAAGTGCTGTAAAAAGGGATAACTGCTGTGGTGTTAAATTCTTGGTTTCCAACATATAACCTGCCCGCTTGAATGGAGAAATGCGGAATGTAAATGTAAACATACAAAAGCTTAAAATTCCAATAAACAAATACAGGATTCCGGGAGAGCCCGCCTAAAGGTTGTGCAATTGGTTTTTCTGAAAAAGGGCATGGCACAAAACACCATACCGGAATCCCGGGTTTTAGTTTACTGAAATTGCCCCCGTTACCATTCAAACTTATATCCAACCCCTTTAATAGTCTTTATGCAGTCTATGCCAAGTTTTTGCCTGATCTTCCTGATGTGCACATCAATGGTACGGTCCCCGACAATGACTTCTGTTCCCCAAACCATACTTAAAATTTCATTGCGCAGAAAAACCCTGCCGGGTTTGCCCGCAAGCAATGAAAGCAACTCGAATTCCTTCTTGGCAAGGCTTACTTCCTTATCCTTGAGGGAAACGATGAATCGGTTTTGGTCAATCACCATATCGCCGATACGGATTATTTTTTGCTCATTATCTTTTTGGGTCCTTCTCAGCAGGGCATTGATCCTGCTGATCAGTATTTTGGTACTGATGGGTTTTGAAATATAGTCATCCGCACCGCTGTCGAGGCCTTTTATGTGCGAGGTTTCATCATTGAGGGCCGTCAGTATTACGATCGGGGTATCCCTGAAATCGGGCAATTGCCTCAGCAGGTTGCATACCTCGATACCCGTTTTGTAAGGCATCATGATATCAAGGATGATCAGGTCGGGCCGATGTATTTTGGATAAATCGAAGGCCTGCTGACCATTGTTGGCTGTAATGACTTCATAACCTTCTTTTTCAAGGTTAAAGCCGATAATGTCCAGAATATCCGGTTCGTCGTCTGCAAAAAGAATCTTCGCCTTTGGCTCCATTTAACAATTTCTTTACGCAAAAGTAACATGCCCTTCAAGATTGAATAGCTGAATCCGGGATTACCAAATTGTTAAGTTAACCATAATTACCTTGCAATCCTTAGCGGTTAGCCCCTTTTTAAATGCAGCGGGAAGCCGTTGGCCATTAATTTTGCCTTACATGGGAACACATTTACGCAGCCTGTTCATGGCACTTGGTTTATGGTTGATTTCTGTTGGAGTAAGCCTTTCACAGCCGCCGGATTTTAAGCCGGATATTTCCCGGGCTTTGTTCCATGGCAAGCTTGACGAAAGCCAGAAATACCTTCTTGCTGCCGATGGTAAAAGTGATGACCGCCTGACACCGTATGAAGATGAAGAACTGAATCTTCATCTCACCTATCAGGCTACCAACAGGATTGACCAATGGCAGGCTGAAATTGAAAACAGCACTTTGCTTGATCACCAGGGGAAACTGCGCATGCTGCGTGCCATGACAGAGCTTTTAAGGGATTATGCCGACCTGATGCGGTGGCCTAAGCAAAACAACAAGCAGGTTCAATGGCATCATTTGCCGCTGTTGCTCGATGCCTTTAATGAAGCGGTGGTGCTGAACGATCAAAAGAAACCATTGATTGGAGCCATTGAGGACCTTCCCTACAGGGTGGCCCTGTTGATTAACGGTTCCATTGCCTTTTCCGACAACACGGAGGTAAATGCCACCAAAGAATTTTTACTGTTAAAATACCTTACAGAAAACCCTTCGCAGATACTCAATATGCTTTCACAAAGCCCTAATTATACCTACCGGTATGCGGACAGCTTAATTATTGCAGAGGCATACCGCAACCCGGAACGGGTGGTAAGTTATGTTCAGGCAACACAGACCCCCTTTTCAAAAAAGATCAGGTCGGTAAGCAACCCAATGGTGAAATTGCTGTCAGAGCTTGCGCTGACCAATCAGGGACAAATGTTCATGCCCTTTTTGTATCAGTTATCTACCGGCATACTTACCAGGGATGAGATTAATATGGCTGTCAGGGATTCCTCAAAATACTATGCACTTTTGGTTAAAACGCAGGTTGAAAATGCCGGCCTTTTAAAACAGGGCGTACAGGTGCCGGCGGCAAAACTCGCAGGCGATGTGCTGAAACGAAAATCAATGGATACTTATGTGAACGTTATAAACGGCTTGCATGATTATGCCGCGCCTATTCGTTTCAAAAGCATACAAAACCTTTCGCCGCAGGAGCTGTACTACCTCATTGTGATGAATGAAACTGAGATCTACACGAGCAGCTATATGTATGTGTACAACCGCATATTTGAAACCATGTCGGTAAAGAGTTCGGATTCGCTGCTTCAGCTGGTAAATTATGACAAATACAAAAAGTTTATCACCATGGCATCCAACTACAATACGCTCGATAATTTTCTGAGCCGTATGAGTACGGAAAGTGCCACTGCACTGATGACCGATTTTGTAAACAACCTGGATAAAGGAATGGGTGAGGACGACATTGAAGATGCAGTTGATGTGGCCAATGCCTACGCCGCCATTACCGATTCTGCCATGCGCAAACTGATGCGCGATCAGGTAAACCTGAATCTGGAAAATGCTTATGCCAACAACAACAAAAAGGCAATTACCATTTACCGTCTCGAAAAACTCATCATGGAAAGCAGCGACTATGGTGATAAAATAAATCTTTCGGATTCGCTTGGTGTACAACCTATATACACGGTAAAAAACGATTACCTGAAAGATGAACAGGGCCGGATTGTCATGCAGATGTATTTCTATGGTGATGGTGCGGGCAAGGGTAGCTTTAATACACTGATGGGTCTGATGGGCGACCGCAATCAATGGAAAATAAATGCGACGCCCAAATGGGTACAGTTTACCAGCGTAAATACTACCGTGCCTTTCGTGCTGTTTGCCAACCGTGCCCTTGATGAAGAAAAGGACCTGGATGAAGATGCGCAGCGCGACCTGATCAACTGGATGGGTGAAAACGGCTTTCAGCCAAGCATAACTGTACACCGGGGGCATAGTTATTACCTGAAATATACCATTGAAAAAATGTTGCCAAGCAGCAAGGTTGTTGTTTTGGGCAGTTGCGGCGCCTACCACAACCTGTCCGATGTACTGAAAATATCGCCGGAGGCATACATCATAGCGAGCAAGCAGGTAGGTTATGGGGTTATCAATGTGCAGTTGTTTATGTACCTGATTAACGAATTAAAGCGTGGAAAGGATGTGGCATGGCCCACCATGATGGATGATGTGGCCAAAAACGTAGGGGCAGGCCGCAAAGGGGATTTCGATGATTATATTTTCCCGCACCGCAACCTTGGCGCTATTTTTATTAAAGCCTACAGGCTTGCCATGGAAGGCGAAATCTAAAAATTGCTCATTCAATTCAAATAACCGTATTCTATTCGTGTCGGATAAATCGCCAAAAACAAGGCTTGACCTGAAAGTATTTACCCGGGTGTATGGATTTGTAAAGCCGTACCGGAAATTTTTTTATGTGGCGCTTGTCCTGTCTATCCTGTTGGCAGCCATCTCACCCCTTAGGGGATTGCTTATTCAGTTTACCATTGATAAGGGCCTGAAAAATGAATCCTCCCGTATTCCGGTGTGGCTTAATGACTGGTTTGATGCAGTCAGTCAATCCGACGCCGTCAGGTTCATCATTCTTATCAGTATTTTACAAATAGGCATCCTGCTTATTGAAACACTGATGCGGTTTGTTTTTACCTTCAGTACAGCTTCACTTGGGCAGCACGTAATCAAGGACCTGCGCAATACCGTTTACCGGAAAATCCTTGGCCTGAACCTAAGGCAATTCGACAAAACACCAATTGGTACACTTACTACCCGTACCATCAACGATATTGAAAGCATCAACGAAATTTTTTCCGATGGGCTCATCCCCATCATTGCAGATCTGCTGACGGTATTTTTTATCCTTGGTACCATGTTCTGGGTGGATTGGCAGCTTACCCTTATTTGCCTGATACCCTTTCCGTTTATGGCAGTGGCTACATATTATTTCAAGGAAAGCGTTAACCGTTCTTTTACCGTGGTACGAAATGCCGTAAGTAAGCTGAATGCCTTTGCGCAGGAACACCTTACAGGGATGCAGCTTGTACAGGCCTTTGCAGCCGAAGACAAAGAGTTCCGCAAATTTGACAAGATCAACAAAGAACATAAGGATGCCAATGTGCGGGCAATTTTTGCCTACTCCTTATTTTTTCCCATTGTTGAAATCATTCTTGCAGTAAGCCTGGGTTTGCTGGTATGGTGGGTGGCTATGCACGCCGTACATAATCCCCTCGAAACGGGGATGGTCGGCAAAATCACCGCCTTCATTTTGTTCCTCAATCAGATATTTCGTCCCCTGCGGTTTATAGCCGATAAATTTAATGTGATACAAATGGGCATGATTGCCGGCGAAAGGGTTTTCAAAGTGCTGGACAACGAGGATGTATTGCCGCAAAAGCCTCAAAAAGAACTGAAAAAAAAATCCGGTGATAATGTCCGGATGAAAGGCAGTATTGTTTTTGAAAATGTCCATTTTGCCTATAACCCGCCAAACGATGTTTTAAAGGGAGTAAGTTTTTCGGTTAAGCCCGGTCAATCGCTAGCCATAGTGGGCAGTACCGGCAGTGGCAAAACAACCATCATTTCCCTTATCAACCGGCTTTATCAGCATCAGCGTGGGCATATTCGTGTAGATGGTATTGATATTGAGGACATAGATGTGGGTGTTTTGCGCAGCAGTATCGGGGTGGTGCTGCAGGATGT
>JALOMX010000387.1 GCA_025455245.1 Chitinophagaceae bacterium | reverse complement strand
CCGGTGGTAATTGAGGCTGTAGAAAACAAATGCACACTTGGGGAGATAGCAGATGTATTGAGAAAAGTTTATGGAGAATACAAATAGGGTAAAAACGCTGTAAAAGGGTTATTATACATTCCTTAACTCCACTTATCAGCTATTGCCGCCGTCGGGCTATACAGGGTTTGAACACTCAGTAAGGGGCAAATACTTTTGCCTTATCAAATTACACACAAAAACGCACACGTTATGAAAACCTTGTTTACTGCCTTTGCGGCCATCGCTTTTTCAGTTACTTCTTTTGCCAATCATCTTCATTCAACCGACTGTCCAAAAGATTGTGCCATTAAACCAACATCCGTTGCCCCTGTTGCCAAAAGCTACGATAAAAAAATGACTGAACTGCAGGATGTTGCCGAAAACAAATCCGGCATGATCAATTACAATAAATCCATGCAGGCTGCATTAAGCACTATCAACAAACAAAAGCACCTCGATGCCATTGAAAATATTGAAAGCGAAAATGCTTACCATCAATTGATGGCCGATATGATTCAGGGCTTGGAAGAGCAAAAATTAGCCGATCAGATTGAAGACCTTTCGGCAGCTAAACGGTTTGAAAACCTGATGCTTTCAGTTTTCGGCGAAAACCATTCCTGAAATACTTCATCAAAGGAATTTTGATATCTTTAGGAGGCACTGAAAAGCCTCCTTTTTTCATGAACCCCTTTCTGAACAAGGCCTGTTTAGAGTGAAAAGAGCTAAGCCGCAATCCTTAAAAATCAATTCAATCATGCTACCCAAGCCTCCAATAAACCGGCTTTAACATTGGCGCAACCCTTCAATCACCATGTAATACCATTCAGGACATATCTTCTACCGCTCGCCACAGTAGTATGCAATACATAGTAGCAGTTGAAGTATATTTGCATTATCAAATCACACACAAAACACACACAGATGAAAACAATGATGACCGCCGTAGTGGCAATGGCAATGACAATGAATGCATGGGCGAGCCACCAACATTCCGCCGCATGCCTGGTTAACTGTCCGGAAGATGTAAAAGTAGCTGCAATTGCACCGGTAGGCCCCGACTCAAGAATGGCCTCACTGAAGAATGCAAGCGAAGACCGTCAGAGTATGCTCAGGTACACAAAGGTTATGCAAAATATGCTGGCCGGAATTGAAACACAAAAGCACCTGAATGCTATTATTGACCTTGAAGCAGAAAACGCCTATCATAATATGATGGCTTTGATGCTGGAAAACATGGAACAGCAAAAACTTGCCGATCAGATTGAAGACCTCAATGCAGGCAAGCGCTACGAAGACATGATGAATGCAATATTTGCAGAGACTGCAAAAAAATAAATCCGGTTGGTTTAACCATTTTTAGTGAACAAAGGGTCGCCGAAAGGTGGCCCTTTTTATTTACCATAAATCAAAGAAACCTTTTACCTTACCGCCACTTTTTCGCCAAAAACATATTGAAGAAATGAAAACTTTTCTGTTGATTATTGCATTGGGCACACAAATTGTTTGCGCAGCACAAGTACCCGATTTCATTAAAACTGATCTTGAAAAATATATAATGACAGGAATGAAGGACTGGCAGGTACCTGCCCTTTCATTGGTAATTGTAAAGGATGGTCAGGTGGTGCTTCGAAATGGTTATGGGGTCCGGGACCTTGAAAAAAAAGAACCTGTTGATGAAAACACCCTTTTCTTTATTGCGAGCAATTCCAAACTTTTTACGGGCACGGCGTTAGCCCATTTACAATACCATAAAAAGCTAAATCTCAACGACAAGATCACCAAATACTTTCCCGACTACAGATTATATGATGACCTGACCACTCAGCAGGTTAGCATCCGCGACATGCTTACCCACCGCATCGGCACAAAAACCTTTCAGGGCGATTTCACTTTCTGGAATACAACACTCAGCAGTAAAGAAATTATGCAACGCATGCGCCTGCTGAAACCTACGGGAATATTCAGACAGGATTATGGCTATTGCAACAGTTGTTTTCTTACCGCCGGTGAAGTCATTCCAAAGGTAACAGGCAGCAGTTGGTTTCAATATGTTACAGACAGTATCATGAAGCCGTTGGGTATGAACAACAGCTATGCAAGTACCAATGGTATCAGGAGCAAAGTAAACAATATGGCTGTTCCATACACTACCTCATTTACCGGTATGCTAAACCGCGTACCCGATGATAACTGGGACAACCTTGGACCGGCAGCAAGCATCGTCAGCAACGTAAAAGACCTGACGAACTGGCTGTTGATGCAACTTGACAGCGGAAGGTTTGAAAGTAAGCAAATACTACCATGGCAGGTACTGCAAGCCACCCGCGATGTGCAAATCATAACAAACAGCCGTAAATCATCTGTGTACCCAATGCATTTCCGTGGGTATGGCCTTGGGTTGAACATAGCAGACTACAATGGCAGGCAGGTGTACTGGCACACCGGAGGTGCAGCGGGCATGGTGAGTAATGTATGCTTCGTACCTGAAGAAAAACTGGGCATTGCCATTCTTACCACCAACGATAATCAGAGTTTTTTTGAGGCCTTACGTTATCAGATCCTGGATGCATTTCTGGATGTGCAGTTTGTCAATCGCAGCGAGGTCATGCTAAAACAGTTCAAATCCGGTGAAAAAGAAACACTTGACAGCATTGCCGCATGGAAAAACAGGGCAGGAAAAAAAGATCCTTCCATTGGTTGGGA
>JALOMX010000070.1 GCA_025455245.1 Chitinophagaceae bacterium | reverse complement strand
TCATAACAACTGGGTATTCAGCGTTGCGGACAGCATGGATAAAATATTCACAGCAACCGTACCCGGTACTGTTCATACCGACCTGATGGCTGCGGGTATAATACCTGATCCATTTTTTGGAGACAACGAAAAAGACCTTCAATGGATTGGCCAAAAGGATTGGATCTACAAAACAACTTTCATAGCAGACAAAGCCATTCTGAAAAAGAAAATTACTGAACTTGTTTTTGATGGATTGGATACCTATGCGGAGGTATATCTGAATGGAAAGGTATTGCTGAAGACAGATAACATGTTCCGTCAATGGCGGGCCAACGTGACCGGATTGCTGCAAAATGAAAACACGCTTGAAATTCATTTCCGTTCTGCAAAAAAAATAGTTGACTCTTTGGCAGATGCCATGAAACCATTGGCAATACCCGACAACCCACGGGTGTACGCACGAAAGGCCCAATATCATTTTGGATGGGATTGGGGGCCTGCCTACATCACCTGCGGTATCTGGAAACCCGTGTACCTCGAAGCGTACGATTCGCCACCCGCCGAAGAAGCCTGGCATAATCCAAGAAAGATCGAACTGGTGCAGGAAGCGGATAGCATTGGTCGTAGTTTTTACTTCCGTATCGATGGGAAACCTGTGTATATGAAAGGTGCCAATTACATTCCTTCAGATATGTTCCTTCCCCGGGCAACAAGGGATGAATACCGGAAAATACTTTTATCAGCCAAAGAAGCAAATATGAACATGCTTCGTGTATGGGGTGGCGGCGTATATGAAGACGATGCATTTTATGAGCTTTGCGATTCGCTGTGCATCATGGTATGGCAGGACTTTATGTTTGCCGGCGGCATGGTGCCGGGTGACGAACATTTTTTTGACAATGTAAAACAAGAAGTAATCTATCAGGTTAAGCGCTTGCGCAAATACCCCTGCATCGTGCTTTGGTGCGGTAATAACGAAGTGGATGAAGCCTGGAACAACTGGGGCTGGCAAAAACAGTTCAACCTGCACGGTAATGATTCTGCTAAAGTATGGAACGATTACAAACGACTATTCCGCGACAGTATAGCAGCATGGGTAAAGCAATACGATGGTACGCGCCCCTATGTAAGCACAAGCCCTATGCATGGTTGGGGACGAGTGCAAAGTTTTACCGAAGGCGACAGCCACTATTGGGGCGTATGGTGGGGTTTGCAGGATATTGAAGTGTTTGAAAAAAAGACCGGACGGTTTGTAAGTGAATACGGCATGCAGGCTATGCCAAACCTTACAACGGTGTACGGATTTACGCAACCTGAAGACCGGTACCTTTTTTCTGATGTGCTTAAAGCGCATCAAAAACATCCAACCGGGTATCAGAATATTCAATCGTACCTGCACCGCTATTTTCTCGATTCCAATCAAGTAAAAAATCTTTCTTTGGAAGACTACACATACCTCACGCAATGTCTTCAGTACTATGCATTCAAAAACAGCATTGCCATTCACCGAAGCAAGTACCCTGTAAATATGGGTACCCTCTTATGGCAACTGAACGATTGCTGGCCGGTGGCATCATGGGCCATTACGGATTACAGCCGTCAGCCAAAAGCTGCCTGGTATGCGGTTAAAGAAGCCTACCGCGATGATGTGATGCCGCATCGTGATACCTTCAGGCCCAAAGACCTGAAGCTGTTGCAGCCTTACATACAGTGGAAGCTGAAAAACGAAACTACATTAGTAATTGAAAGTGACAGACCGGCAAAATATGTGTATGTGCATCTGCCGGATAGTTTCCTTGACCTTAGTGATAACTATTTTGACCTTGAAGCCGGTAAAACCAAAATCATTACAGTAAAAAGCAGGGTTAAAGGATGGGAAAAACAACTACGCATTAAATCGCTATATGATGTTGTACATCTATAAATGAAAAAAGGCTGGAAAACAACCAACCTTTTTCAAAAAAATATGATCCGGGAAACGGCTATCCGGTATGCCTTAGTCCACCGGCAATCGCATTTACAAGGAGCAGTAATTTTTGCAGCAATTCATTCGATTTCTGTTCATCGGTATCTTTTACCGAACGCCACTCAGAAATGAATTTAATCTGAAGCTCATGAAGCTTACCCAATGCCTCACCACGCAACTTGGCATTTTCAATTTGTGTGGTACGACGTTCTTCGGCCTGACTGCCCAACAGGCCGGCGATTTGCGTCAAACCTTCCCCGTAATCTTCCATCATCATGCTAAATACTTCATCACGTACCCCGGCATCAGGAACAAGGTTGGCAAATGCCTGCATCCATTTGGTATCGGCATTCAACAGGTTTGTTTCTACCTGGATCAATGTATATTTTAAAAAGGGCCAGGTCTCCACTGCATCCTTCAGCTTCTTCCAGCCGGCTTCATTATCGGCCCGCAGTTCCTTCAATGCAGTACCAAATCCAAACCATCCGGTAAGATTAAACCGGGCCTGACTCCAGCTAAATACCCATGGAATGGCGCGCAGGTCTTCAAGCGACCTCTTCCCGGTTCTCCTCGCAGGCCTCGAACCAATCTTACTGTTTTCCAAAACATCAATTGGGGTTGCCGTGCTGTAAAAAGCGATAAAACCCGGATGCTCCACCAATCTGCGGTAAGCCCTGAAGGATTTTTTTGCCAGATCCGACATGATATCTTCGGGTAAAAAGCCTGCAATGCCATCCCTTTTCCCTAAAAGGGTTTGCCTTGCAACACCTGCAAGCAACATTTCAAAGTTGTAAGTTGCAGTCAACTTATTTGCATATTGCTGTGCTATACTTTCTCCCTGAACGGTTATTTTCATTTGGCCGCTCACACTTCCCTCAGGCATACTATCCATGAAGCGGTGCATCTTTCCTCCGCCCCGGCTGATCGTTCCGCCGGTACCATGAAAAAATCGCAGTATGATTCCGTGCTTTTTTCCGATAGCGGTCAGCCCCTCTTCTGCCCTGTAAATGGCCCACCTGCTTGCCAGGATACCGCCATCCTTATTACTGTCGCTATAACCCAGCATTACCTCCTGAACCGGATTTTTTTGCAATCTTGCCCGGGTTACGGAATGGGCAAGAAATGAATCTAAAATTTGTGTTCCTGCATGCAGATCCTGAATAGTTTCAAACAATGGAACCACCGGCCAAGGAGCCTGTAACAATCCAACCTCACGCAACCAGATGTAAACCACAAGAAGATCACTGAGGCTTCGGGTCATACTTACAATCAATGAACCAATTCCGTCATATCCATAACGATCCACATATTGACGCAATACCCTGTAGCACTCAAGCACAGCATTGGCTTCATTTCCGGGCAATACACCGGGCGGCAAAAACGGCCGGGAAAGTTTCAGTTCTTCATTCAGAAATGAAATCCTTTTTTCTTCGTCCCAACCGGCAAAATCAATGTCTTGAAAACCTGCCGCCTCCAGTATTTGGCCCATTGCCTTGTCATGAAAGGCGCTGTTTTGCCGAATATCAAGCTTTGCAAGATGAAAACCAAAGCATTGTACCATCCTTTCTGCGGGCAACACAAGGTCATTTGCTACGCCTGCTGCTCCTATTTCCAATAAAGATTCTCTGATGATCTCCAGATCCGAGATGAGAAAAACGGGTGAAGGATAATAAGTACCTTCTGCAAAAAAATCTTCTGAAAGTGTGTTATCCATTTTGGCAATCATGATGTTCACAAACTGCCTCCATGGTTCACCTTCATTTCTTTTAATAGCAAAATGTCCTTTGCTCCCTAGTTTTTCAGCCTGCGTTTCAATTGCCTTCTGCAATTTTTCGGGTACCTGATTAGTATACGCCGAAAAACTTAGCCCAATGGCCAGCTGAATCAATTGTTCTTTGATTAGATCAAGTGCATTTTTTCGATGCAGCATCAAAGTCTCATGGGTGATGCCGGCTGTTACAAAAGGATGCCCATCACGGTCTCCCCCAACCCAGCTTCCAAATTCCAGCAATGGAAACTGTTGAGCGGGATTGGGAAAATACTGTGTCAATCCGAAGGAAGCAATGGTATCCTGAAGCCTCCAGTCACTTTGCCTCAAGGCCTCCGGAAACACTTTTGAAAAATAGTGAATTACATTGGCACGTTCAGAAGCTATATCCGGCTTTTCAAGATATATCTCTCCGGTTCGCCACCATTGTTCAAGCAAGGCTTTTATACTGCTGCGTATTGCTCTGCGCTCTGCTTTATTATAAGTAACATTCTCATTTTTTACCATTAACAGATATAGTCTTCTGTGCAAAGTGAGAACCGTTACGCGCTTTGCTTCGGTTGGATGTGCCGTAAGTACAGGCCTTACTTTTACAGAAGCTATGGAAGTTGCTATTTCTTCCTTTGTAAATCCTGCCTTTAACCATTTTTCAAATGTTTCTCCCCAGCTACCCCTTATGGTCTGAGGGCCTCCGGTGTCCTCCAACCTTCGCCTGAACTGAGCCGCTGCGTTTTCTTCCACCATATTCAGCAACTGAAAACTCATGCTATACGCCTGAATCAGCTTCTGCGCGGGAATGGTTGAAAGCGGCTTATCAGAATCTTTGTTAACCCAGGGTAAAATATCTGCAAGGTCGGATTCACCTAATTCTTCCAGCATTTCACGGAAACAAAACATTATGTATTGCAGATCGCTTCCGATTTTCTCATAGCCCTGAAGGGCAATTGTATTTTCCATTAGTTAAAGAGTGTTATTGCTTCAAAAATATGAGGTTCAGAAAAAATGAGGGGTTAAAAATTATGCAGGTTCAAATGACTGCAATTACCTTTACCGCTTCATCATTTAAAATAGTACAATATGGAAATTACCGGCACCCTTCACCAGATTTTTGAACCCATTACAGGGCAGGGACGAAATGGCACATGGAAAAAACAGGAGTTTTTGCTTGAAACACCCGGACAATACCCCAAAAAGGTTTTGATTTCAGTATGGGGAGATAAAATTAATCTTTCCTCATTCAAGCCCGGTACACAGGTAACGGTAGGAATTGACGTGGAAAGCCGCGAATACAATGGCAAGTGGTATACAGATGTCAAGGCATGGAAAGTAGTTGCAGGCGCCTCTACCGGCGGCAGCAATCAGCAGGATGTTCATATGCCCCCTCCTCCTTCATATGAAGGTGTAGATACCATGCCTGCAGATGATTTACCATTTTGATTTGACGGGAAAATATCCACTTGATATATGATGGTTGTGCGGGAAAGGGCAGATTCGTATTCCATTTGAATCAATTCTTTACCAAAATTGTTTTCAGGAGAAAAACTGCCGGACAAATATTAAAACCGGGCTTTTCAATAATCCCTCAAAAATATTTTGCATTTAAAAGCAACCCCCTTACCTTTGCCGTCCCAAAAATTTGAGTCATGAGTCAGCAGGCTGTAAAATACGTTCAGGAACAACTCTCCGAAAAAAAGGAATACCCCGCTTTCAAAGCAGGTGATAATATTACCGTTAACTATAAAGTTGTGGAAGGTGCTAAAACACGTATCCAAAGCTTCAAGGGAGATGTTATCAAGCGTCAGGGCACAGGTACAACAGCATCTTTTACCGTTAGAAAAATCAGTGACGGTGTAGGTGTTGAAAGAACTTTCCCGCTGACAAGTCCTCATATCGACAGCATCATTCTCCACAAGGTTGGTAAAGTACGTCGTTCTAAGCTGTTCTATCTGCGCGACCTCAGCGGTAAGAGTGCCCGTATCAAGGAAAAGCGTGTAAGTGTAAAATAAGAGATCAAAATCTATATTAAAACAGGAAGTCAATCAAAGGCTTCCTGTTTTTGTTTTGAACACGTTGAAAGAATATCCCTAAAGCACCACCATCGTAATTGAATTTTTTCAGTAGAGCAGATTTCTATCCAGACAGTAACTGAATTTTTATTTCCTTTTACGGAATTCATTCGTGTCAAATCACTATTCCCTACCTTTGCCAACTTAACACGATCTATATGTTACAACAATTTTTACTCGCTTTTCCCGGCGGCTCCGAGTGGATTCTGATCGTTCTTGCAGTGCTTATTCTTTTCGGAGGCCGTAAAATACCCGAATTCATGCGTGGTTTGGGACGTGGTATCCGCGAGTTCAAGGATGCCAAAGACAATGTGAAGAAGGAAATTGAGGCCGGCATGAATGACAAAGCTGAAGGTAGTTATACCAAGGAATAAAGCTTCCCAAAAAGCCATTTCAATTTTTTTCAAGGCAGAAGCAGCGCCGGATTTGCACTGTTACTGCCTTTTTTTATAAGCAAAAGGCCCATGACTTTTCAATTTACAAGCATAGCAGAATACCAAAATGCACTTCGCAATGGTATGGTTTCCTGCATAGACGTTGTTGATTATTATCTTAACGAAATTGAAAAAAATAAACACCTTAATGCGGTTATTGCCGTTTTTGACGCAGAAGCAAGAAAGCAGGCAGAGGACCTTGATGCATCCCTTCAATCAGGTGAGCAACTCAGACCCTTACATGGGGTGATTGTTACCATCAAAGATGTATTATGCTATAAGGGTCACGAGGTTACGGCATCATCCAACATGCTGAAAGGTTTCAGGTCTTTGTACACTGCCACGGCTGTTCAAAGGCTCATTGATGCAGGAGCCATTATCATTGGGGTTACCAACTGCGATGAATTTGCCATGGGAAGCAGTAATGAAAATTCCGCATGGGGTCCAACTTTAAATGCTGCCGACAATACAAAAGTTCCGGGGGGCAGTTCTGGCGGTTCGGCTGTTGCGGTTCAGGCCGGATTGTGCATGGTAAGCCTCGGCAGCGATACCGGAGGCAGTGTACGGCAACCTGCCGACTTTTGCGGAGTAGTTGGTCTGAAACCAACATACGGACGCATTAGCCGATATGGTCTTATTGCCTATGGAAGTTCATTTGATTGTATCGGGATATTTGGGCGTACAGTTGAAGATGTTGCACTTGTTTATGACAATATTGCGGGAGAGGATCCCCTCGATGCCACCTCGCTTCCCTGGCCGGTAATACCTTTTTCCGGAAATGATATTGAGCCCGAAAAAAAATATCGGTTTGCCTATTTCGATGCTACCCTCCATTTGCCCGGCCTCGATCCGGAAATAAAGAATACCCTTGAATCCTTCTTTTCAGTTTTGCGAAACAGAGGCCATGTAGTAGAGTCATTACACTTTGACCTGTTGGATTATATTGTCCCGACCTATTATGTACTAACCACTGCGGAAGCTAGCAGTAACCTTTCGAGGTACGATGGAATTCGTTTTGGACATCGAACTCCCCATAAAACAGAAGATTTAACAGAATTTTATGAATTCAACAGAAGCGAGGGTTTTGGAAATGAAGTAAAAAGGCGGATTCTGTTGGGAAGTTTTGTTTTAAGTTCGGGCTACTATGATGCTTATTTTACCAAAGCACAACAAGTCCGTCGAATGTTGTATGATCAGGTGCTTAATGTTTTCAAGGGTTTCGATGCATTGGTGATGCCGGTAAGCCCCACGACCGCTTTCAGTCTTGGTGGCCATAAAGGAGATCCGGTTGGCATGTATCTCGCCGACATTTATACGGTTTTTGCCAATCTTACGGGTGTTCCGGGACTTGCTATTCCCGGTTTTCGCCATTCAAACGGCCTGCCCTTTGGGGTGCAGGTAATGGTAAATCACGGAGATGAATTAACTTTGCACCGGATTGGAAAATATATGCAAGGTGTCCTTCAACACCCTGACATATAATTTTAAGGGTAAAAAACCGTTTTCTGAAAAGACATTTCAGACAGGAGGCGTACAGGTATGAAAAAATGGATTTTGTTGTTGTTTCTGGGAGCGTGTTCTTCATTTGCCTTTGGTATTGATACTGATAACGAACCCAAAGGAAAAGAAGGAAAAAAAGATTCAACCGCATCAAAAAACGAAACGGATGCCCGGGGATTTCGCAACCTTTTTACAAGCGATGTTTACAATCCTGCAGAACCTTACGAATTACAGATCAATCCAAAGGCTGTACCTTACATTGACGAATACATTTCAAAGCACAGGGCTCATCTGGAATCGATGAAAGAGTGGGGAAAACCCTATTTCAGAATGATGGAGAGCATTTTAACAAGCTATGGCCTGCCAGGTGAACTGAAATATCTTGCGGTAATCGAAAGCAATCTTCAGAACTCTGCATTAAGTTGGGCCGGTGCACGTGGTCCATGGCAATTTATGCCGGAAACAGCAAGGCAAATGGGGCTCGTGGTAAATGGTTATCGTGATGACCGAACCGATTATTACCGAAGCACGCATGCCGCTGCCAAGTACCTGAAAATTTTATACAATCAGCTCGGCGGTGACTGGCTGTTGGTGATTGCAGGATATAATGGTGGCCCCGGAAAAGTATTCAATGCCATTAAAAGGACAGGTAGCCGCGAT
>JALOMX010000386.1 GCA_025455245.1 Chitinophagaceae bacterium | reverse complement strand
CTATGTTCAAAATCTTTCAATTAATTTCGTACCCATGATATTATTAAGGTTATTGATTTCTGTTTTAATGTTGGGAAGCCTGCTTTCATGCGGCGCTTCATATGAGGAACCCGATTCGGCCATAGAAGCCGGAAGACAATTCATATCAGCTATTTATAATGGAAATTTTAAAAGGGCAGGTCAACTCATTTCGGATGAAAAAGGAAACAGGCAAATCCTTACAGAAACCATTGAGAAGGATTTCCGGTCAAGGTCGGGTTTTGCCAAAGATTCTCTCAGTAAAATGAGTATTCAGATTAATCAGATTAATACTATTGACAGTGCCTCTACCTCGATTTCCTTTACCAATGCATACAACAACTCCGAATCCGTTTTACTGGTAAAAAAGGAAGACGGGTTGTGGCGGGTGACCATCGAAAAAATCAAATAGGGCCATTTGCAGATTCAATTTTCTCACATATTGCTTGTAGGTGCCGGAGGCTTTCTGGGAAGTGCCTTACGGTTTTGGATTGGCAATTGGTTCGTTCAGCATATCCCGCCCACATGGCCATGGGGAACATTCATTGTTAACCTTGTTGGTTGTCTGATCATCGGAATGGTAATGGCTACTCCTTTAAAACCTCATCAGTCTGATTTATTCAAGTTATTATTGGCTTCCGGATTTTGTGGGGGATTTACAACATTTTCGGCTTTCAGCAACGAAGGGTTTCAAATGCTTAAACATCAGTTATATTTGCTATTTGCTGCTTATGCTATAAGTTCTGTATTATGCGGAATTATTGCTGTAGCAATAGGTTATTATATCATCAAGTCTATTTAAAATCAACCATCTTTAAATTATCTGTAAACAAAACAGTCTTTTTTCATTTAAACCCAATACGATTGTCAGGATTAACAGGTTAAATTGAAAAAGGACAGATTTGCTCAGGCGGTAATTTCTTAAAATGCAGGCAAATGAAATTTTCAAACACTATTTTACATCCATGGCATGGCGTAAGCCATGGGGACAATGCTCCAAGAATTGTTAATGCAGTTATTGAGATTCCCATGGGCTCGAGGGCTAAATATGAGATCGACAAATCAAGCGGCCTTTTAAAACTCGACAGGGTAATTTATTCCTCGTTTTATTATCCCCACAACTATGGATTTATTCCGCGGACTTACGGCGATGACCATGACCCGCTTGATATTCTTGTTTTAAGCAGCATGAGCGTACAGCCAATGTGTATTGTGGAAGCAAGGGTCATCGGGGTTATGCAAATGATCGATAGCGGAGAGGGCGATGACAAGATAATTGCCGTGGCTGCCCACGACATGAGCGTAAACCACATGAATAATATTGAAGAACTGCCCCCACACTTTTTTAAAGAGCTCAGGCAGTTTTTTGAAGACTATAAAAAACTGGAAAACAAGTCTGTGAAAGTAGAGGACTTTGGCGATAAGGCTACGGCGCTTTCTATTGTCCGGGATGCCATTGATCACTATGGAAGAACATTTAATTCTTCTGAAAGCTGATTATTATTGAAAGAAAATTGTTTTAAAAATATCTTTTGATTATGCGGAGTTTGTGGGTTCTGTCCCCTTCTTCCTTATGTACAATTCCAAAATTATCAATGGGATCAATGCGCACAGAGGCTGAAGCATGAAGGATCCTGTCAGGTCCAAGTAAAATCCCGACATGGACAATTTTGCCATCTGCATTATCGAAAAAAGCGAGGTCACCCGGCTTTGCTTCCTGCAACAGGTTTACAACCTCCCCTTCCCTCGATTGAGGACCCGAATCCCTTGGCAAGGTAATACCGGCAAGTTTAAAAACAGTTTGGGTAAGTCCACTGCAATCTATTCCATAGATACTTCGGCCACCCCATAAGTATGGTGTGCCTAAAAACAGGTTTGCAAAATATGTAATGGATTCAGCTTTGTCGGAAAAAGAAGGAACCACAGGCGAAGTTTCAAATTTCAACTGATAAGGCCCTATTCTAAAGGGTTCGGAAGAATCTGCTATAAAACAAATACTTCCGGGAGAAAGCTGTACAGAAATACCATTTACCTCTACCCTGTCCTGTTTGCTTTGCGAATACCTTGATAAGAATGGATAGTTACCTTCTGAATGTATGGTCAGTTGCTTCCGCTGACACCATCCTTCATAGCCGTCAAACCTGTTTTTAATTTTAACAAAATCACCCGATTCTTCCAAAAGATCAACCAATTCACCAAACAATAACTGACTAATCATTTCACTTCGGTGAGAGGGCTCGGAGCGCAAAGGAGCAACTGCTGTAATTACAAAAAAGGTCATAAATGAAAATAAAAGGCAAAAATGGGGAAAATAAGATTGTACAACTATATGGATTTAAAAATAGCTTGCATCTTATGTATAAACGAACTCATATTTGAAAAGCAAGGATTTATATAAACAGCTATCGGATAAGGAAATTCTTGACCGGTACAGGCAAAGTAATGACAGGGAATTATTAGGGATTCTCCTTCAGCGTTATACTATTCTGTTGCTTGGTGTATGCCTTAAATATTTAAAAAATGAAGAGGAAGCAAAAGATGCGGTACAACAGGTATTTTCAAAAGTAATTTCAGAAATAGATAAGTATCCCGTTGACCATTTTAAGAGCTGGATTAAGGAAAGCCTGCTTGATCTGCTTGAAGGGGCGATAAAGGAAATACAACCCAATCAGCAGCAATGCATATCTTTATTTTATATACAAAAGAAAAGCTATCGGCAGATAAGCGAAGAAACCGGATTCAGCCTGATGCAGATAAAAAGCTTTATTCAGAATGGTAAGCGCAACCTGAGGTTGCTAATTACAAAAAAATGGAACAAAAATGCGTCATAAGCTACTCGACATATTGACCCGAAAAGAAGGCCCCATTGATAATGAAGCGCTTGCAAAATACCTGAGTGAGAAACTCGATGAAGTAGCGAGACATGAGGTTGAAAAGCAGTTGATGGAGGGCAGTGAATTTGAAGACGATGCATGGGAAGGATGGCAATATGCAGGTAAAGGACCTAACCTGCTGAAACATGCTGAAGATATCAATAAAAAGCTGCAGCAGCAACTTCACCCGGCTCAGTCAAAAAGGAAAAGAAAAGCTATAAAGGATTTCCCACTAGGATGGTGGGTTTATGGCCTTATCATTATTTTAGTGATTGTTGCATGGGCCCTCATTTCATTTTTGATGGGATAATGTATTCAATATTAAATTTTTGAATAATGACCAATGTCATAAACTGTGGGTCGGACTGTTTGGAGCTTTGCTGAAATAAAGCAAAATGTCACCCTCGGGTATACTTAAAAAGCTGGTTCAACTGGAAAAAGAATTTCAAAAAATCCAGGCAGGTTTCCCGGCAAAAAAATGGTCAGCGAATACCCTTCCGGAACATCATTTGTCCGCTGTAAATCTCCTTCAATATTTAACCCTGCGAAAAAATAACATCAGTCATCTTCAAAATGACCTGCACAGCCTTGGCCTTTCCTCTCTTGCCAGTGCCGAATCACATATCCATCGTCAGATACAGGAAGTGATGATGAGACTTGGCTTTTCATTCAAAAAGAAAGAATGTAATCCCTGTACTACATTTCTTGCCAAGAAAAAACTGGCTTACCAGACACAGCATTTGTTTGGTAGTATTCATCCTAAAAACCATGTAGCCATCATGGTTACGCTTGACAGCGAAATGCACTTGGACAAGCAGACCATCGAAGGATTTATGAAAAGGGGCATGCAAATAGCAAGGATAAACTGTGCGCATGACACTCCCGATACATGGCGAAAAATGATTGACCTTGTAAGAAAGGCCGAAAAAGACAGTGGTCTTTCCTGCAAAATTTATATGGACCTTGCCGGGCCCAAATTCAGGGTTCATATTTTTATTAATGGCAAGGAACAATCCAAAATGGATATCAATATCGGCGACCGGTTTCTTTTAACAGATGATGCGGATTTTATTCAACAGGAAGGTGTTACATTGTTTTGTCAGATTCCCGGTATCGCCGGGCTGTTGCACAAAGGAAATTTTGTAATGATGGATGATGGGATTGTGGAGGCTATTGTTACAGGCACAACCATGTCGGGTATTGAATTAACGATTACAAGGATATCCGGTAAACCGCAACTGAAAACGGGTAAGGGGATCAACTTTCCCAATACGGCCATACCCATTGCCTCGCTAACCAAAGAAGATATAAAATCACTTGAATTCATAAGAGAACATGCCGACCTTGTAGGATATAGCTTTGTAAGACATACCGAAGACCTTACCGAATTGCATAAATATCTGTACAGCAAAAAAAGTTCCCGGCTTCCCTACCTTATCATTAAAGTTGAAACACCCGAATCGGTTCAAAACCTTCCATATCTGTTACTCTATGCCATGAGATATCCTTTTTTTGGCGTAATGATTGCACGGGGCGACCTTGCTGTTGAGATTGGATTTGAAAGAATGAGTGAAATACAGGAAGAGATTCTTTGGATTTGTGAAGCCGCACATACCCCTGTTATCTGGGCTACACAGGTATTGGAACAATTAAATAAAACAGGTATTGCCTCAAGAAGTGAAATAACCGATGCATACAAAGCGGCTCAGGCCGAATGTATCATGATCAATAAAGGGAAATATACCCACCTTGTACTGGATACGCTGAACGACATCGCAAAAAGAAGCCACAGGCACCACCTTAAAAAAAGATATGAGATGCAATCACTTGGAATTGCGAAGAAATTTTCAGAAAAAAAGATTGCTTTGTAAGATGTAT
>JALOMX010000385.1 GCA_025455245.1 Chitinophagaceae bacterium | reverse complement strand
TTGGAACAAAAAGCCGGAAAAAGACTATACCAACTTACCCAACGGAGATTATACTTTTAAAGTGAAGGCCCGAAATAACCTTGGTATTGAATCTGAGTTCGCCGGGTTTTCATTTATCGTTTCGCCCCCATGGTATAAATCCCCCATTGCATCGGTTTTTTATTTATGCTGCCTTGGTGGGGCCATCTTTCTTTTAAATTATTATCACCGTAAAAAGCTGGAAAGGCAAAAGAGATTGTATGAAGAAAAACAAGCGCAACTAAGGGTATTACACCAACTGGAAATTGAGAAAAATGAAAAAGAAATAATTCGTCTTCAAAACGAAAAGTTAGCCAATGAAGTATCCTATAAAAACCGTGAACTTGCGGATACAACCATGCACCTTCTTGAGCGAAATGACGCTTTCATAAAAGTAAAGGAGACCCTTCAGAAATTGTATAAAAGTGATTCTTCCAATGTAGACCTCAAAAGGGCCATCAGTCTGATGAATGACATCGAACGGAATGATTCGGAATGGGAAAAATTTGCAGCTTCTTTTGACGAAATAAATAATGATTTTCTAAAAAAATTGAAGGCAAAGTTTCCTTCCTTAACTGCCAACGATCAAAAACTTTGCGCTTATCTTCAATTGAATATGACTTCCAAAGAAATTGCGCAGTTGTTGAATATTTCTATCAGGGGAGTGGAAATAAGCCGTTATCGTTTGCGGAAAAAGTTGGGGGTGCCCACTGAAGTACATATTACGGATTTTTTGAATGAGCAGGTAAAAGCCTAAGGCTATCCCGCAAACCCAAGCCTGCCTGCCATGTTTTGTCCAAGTGCAGGCAATCTCCTGCGCTCAATCAGGAAACTCGTAAGCTGGGCGAATTCTTTAAAAATGTAGTGCTTGTCCGCTGCGCCTTTCAGGTAATCTTTTCCCGTGCTGCCGCCTGTGCCAATGCGGTGGCCAATCATTCGGTGTACCATGTTCATGTGACGGTAGCGCCAGGTGCTTAACTGTTCATCCAGTTCAAGCACGCAGTTAATCAATTGAAAAGGCTGCTGAAGCATAGGGTAGCCCCGGTACAGCATGATAAACAGGGCGGCACGGCTTGCTGCGGGGCTCAATTGCCGGGAGTTTTCCTGCGGTTCAAAACCCACAACTTTTTCAAAATACTTCAGGTTGGCACTTTCGGCATCGGCCAGACTTTGTATCAGCCGGTGCCGGTATTCCTGCCAAAAAGGATGAAGGTTGCCTTTGCTTTCTGTAAAGCTGGTATCAAAATCCTGCCAAAGAGCGGTATCAGCAAAAAAAGGCATGCGTTCCAGCCAGCTATTCATCAGTTCAAGCAGGTTGGGCAGTTGCTCAGAGTCTTTTACAATTTTGGTGTATTCGGGTTTTAACATACTGGTGTAATAGGCTTGCCCATGCCGCTCCTCAAACCGCAGCCCAAGCCTTGCTTCGAGCACCTTAAACTGCCAGCTTTGAAAACCCGAGGCAGGGCGCAGCAGGTCGCGAAAATCAAGAAAGTCCATGGGGGTCATGGTTTCCATTATATCCATCTGATGCACCAGTACCCGCATGATGGTATTCACACGATTCAGGCGGTGGACTGCGGTTTGCAACTCGGGTGAATTATCGTTGATGGCGGGCTGCTGCATGATTCCAATGACCGATTCCACCTCGTGCATGATTTGCTTGAACCACAATTCGTAGGCCTGATGGATAATAATGAACAGCATTTCATCGTGCGCCGGGGTATAAGGCTCCTTGAAGCTGACAGGGTGCTGTGCTTCAAGTATTTTATCCAACTCTAAATAATCGGCATAATATTGGGGTGCTGGTTGCATATGGCTTACATTAAGGTGGCAAATAAAAACAAAAAAGCAACCCGCCGTGAGGTTGCCTGAATTGTTAAGCCCATCTTTATGCAAACACTTCCTTCAGGGGCAGTTCAATATTCAGCGTTCTGTCAATCACCACTTCGTCCTGTACAAATGCCTCATATTGTTGCGGACCGCTAAAAACATAAATGGTTTTTAGGGTGGGCAGCACCAGCCAGCAACTTTTTACACCATGTTCAAAATATTGGATCGCTTTATCGGTGAGGTCGTTCAGGGTTTGGGTAGGGGAGAGAATTTCAATAACGCCAAGGGGTGGCTCCTTCATTTTGATTTCATCATTCATCACATCCAATGGTTCAGGCAGGTATAAACTTATGTCAGGGGTACATAACCAATCGTTCAAATCAAGGCTTAACTCTGAAATAATGGAGTAATCATTTTGGTACTTCATCATAAGTCCAAAAATAATTTTAGACTGGATTTTTCCATGATTTTTACTAGGCATAGGTTTGTTTCTTTCAAGTTCATAAGAATTTTGAGCTTCTACAACTGCGACCATAATCCAGATTTTTATTCCCAAATATACAGGTTTTCGTTTTCTTAGCGTCTTATCCGTTAAACCAAAAATGCTTTATATGAGAATTACCGGAGTACTACTGTTATGCCTTTGTGCAAACCTGCTTTTTGCACAAAAGACGCCCCTCGACCATTCGGTGTACGACGGATGGGAAAACATTGCCGAACGACAAATCAGCCACAATGGCGAATGGGTTGCCTTTACCATTACCCCTCAGGAAGGCGATGCCCGCCTGATGGTCATGAAAGCCGATGGCAGTAACAAACTGGAAGTGCCAAGGGGATACAATGTGCGGTTTACTTCCGACAGTCGCTTTGCAGTGTTTATGATACGGCCCACTTATGC
>JALOMX010000069.1 GCA_025455245.1 Chitinophagaceae bacterium | reverse complement strand
ATAAAATTAGTTTTTAACATTTGCACGCATACGAAAATCTAAGAAAAAAACGTCAAATTTGTACAAATCAAAAAGGACGAGATATGGATACCCAAAGCAACTATCAACAACAGCAACCAAAAGACAATCGGATCCTCGTATACAGCCTCCTTGGCGGAGCGCTGCTCATTTCATGGGGTTATATGTTTTTCAGCAACCGGAATGCAGAAAAAACAGAACAGCAACTGACAAGTCAGAATCTTGAAGTTACGAGTGAACTTACTGAAGTAAAAGATTTATATAACGAAGCCTCATTCCGCCTCGACTCGCTGATGGGCGTAAACGAGGCCCTTACACAATCATCCAATCAGGAGATTGTTCAACTGAAAGCAGAAATCTCCAAAATCCTTTCCAATAAAAATGCAGCGGAAGCCGAATTGGCGCGTGCCCGGAAAATGATCAAGGAATTAAACGGAAAAATTGCCGGTCTTGCAGAAGAAGTGGAACAACTAAAAGGCGAAAACCAGGCGCTTTCTTCCGAAAATTCGATGATTAAACAACAAAAAGAAGAGGTGGAATCAGACCTTGCCCGGACCAAATCCGAAAAGGCCGATGTAGAAAAGGAGCTTGAAAGCACCAAGGATGTAGCTGCTACCATGCGCGCATCCAATATCCAGATTTTTGCCATCAACGAAAAGAGTGGCGGAAAGGAAAAGGAAACCACGAGCGCCAAAAGGGCCGATAAGTTTCGCATTAATTTCAATCTTGATGAGAACCGTATTGCACAGGCAGGCAAAAAAGAAATTTATGTGGTACTGTACGATCCTGCCGGAAAAGTAATTTACAACGCCCCTGCCGATGCATTCCAGCGTCGGGATGGAAGCAATCAGCTTTATACTTCAAAGGTGCTTGTTGATTATGATCCTGCAAAAAAAGTACCGGTATCTATTGACTGGAAAAACGATCGCGATTTCAGTGAAGGGAACTACCGTATTGAGATTTACCACAATGGTTTCAAAATAGGAGATCAGGTAAGAACCATGAAAAAAGGCGGGTTATTCAGTTGATTCGTAAAAGATTCTCCTTTTGAAAGGGCATGGTTTCAGAGAACTATGCCCTTTTTTATTTCGTAAGGTTTATAAATCAGGTAAAAATATAATCCTTAAAGGATAGCTTTAAGTGCAGCCCTGCCAATATGAACCGTCCTTGTTTCGCCTGCTTTCCGGCCTTCATAATTGAAACTGATTTCAAAAGAATTGGCAAGCCTGCGGGTAAACTCAAGATTCCAGAGAAGGTTTTGTCCGGGTTGTAACGCATCAAGCATTATAAATGCAACCGTGCTGTTTGTAGGTCCATCGAAATTGATATTACTAAAAGTGAATTTTCCCGTGAGTACGCTCGATTGAACAACATTGTATTTTGCCTCAGCTATCAGGCTGTTTATGGTAGCCGTTTGTGGTCCTGCCGTTGATGTTCCGTCCTTGTTTTCGTATTTGTAACCAAACGAAGTTCTGAATACGGTACCGTTGGTATAAATTAATTTGGGTTCGGCAGTAAAGGTTTTAATAAAATAATTCCGGTTATCAAACTTGGGGTTGGGTGTCAACAGTTCATTGTTGCCCACCTTTCCTGAAAGTTCGGTGGTAAAGCGTTTTCCGAAGTTTTTACGCAAGCGAAGGATATAATCGTTCAGCTCACGGGTTTCAAAGCCATAAGTAAGTAATAAGCGTGAAATATTGCGCACCTGAGTCAGGTCGGCACCCCATGTGGTACTAAAACGATTGTATGACAGGGTATTGGAAAAATTTATATTCAGGGAAATAAGGTTGGTATCAGTGATGTTACCTTCAAACGGATTAAAGTTGAATTCTCCCGTACTTTCTCCTTTTCGGTTGGTTTGTAAAGCTGACTGTGCCATCCACCTGCTCATAAATTGTTTGAAAGGCTCTTTGCTTTGACGCCACAACATCCGGGGTGAAAAATTCAGTACGTAATTAAAAGTGTTATATGAAGCCCTTACAAAGTCGTTTGTTGGCGTAAAAATCCTGATGTACTTTGCCTGATCCGGAAAAGGCGCTACTTCGAACTCATTAAGTTGCGGAATGCCATCGGCATTGTAATCATTCCATGTATACTCTCCCCTGCCTGCGGGTACCTCCACATAACTGAAATCACGTCGTTGTTCCTGACCGGCACCCAATTCATACAAGAGATTGCCGGTAAGTGCCCCCTTCAGCACATTTACCTGATACTCTGCCCTTCCGATCAGGCTTTGATCTGATTGCTGATTGGTCAGGTCCTTTGTTTTCACCTTCAAATCACGATAAGTAGCCACTACCCTCCATTGATGTTTGCTGCTGCTGAATCTTTCCCATCCAAGACTGTAGGTATTCTGTTCGTCAAGCGGCACAAATCCCTGCCCCGTTGGAAACTGATTGGCCCTGTTAAACCATGATAAACTCCAGCGGTTTGGTTTGGACGCATCGCTTTTTACAAATGCATTCCAGTCGCGGAAGCTGAAACTGATCGGCAATAAAGTATCGGCCATGGTTTGACGTAGTTCATTATGCTCGAGACCAAATGAAATTCCGGCCTCCCAGTTGCTAAGTTTTTCAAAACGCCTGTTTACTGAAATATTCGGTCTTAAAAAATAGCCGTTAAAATCAGATGCATTGATCAAGGTTGCAAGCAAGGCATCTTTTAATTGCCATCCCTGCCAGTTGAATGAATGATCGAGCTGATGACGATGACCTTTATAACCATCGGTTCGGATATAACCGGTATAGTTGTAGGCAACCTGTTGTTTTCCGCCATCATCAATTTTCACACCCGCCGTTGGCAATTTTTCCCCTGCTGCCGGGGCATCAAAAGGCAAACCCCAATCGCGCAGGAATTCGATGTTGCGCAATCTTTCAAGCGGCCTGAAGTTTTCTCCTACATACTCATACCCAATATTGCTTTGAAGGGACAGTTTCTTTTTGCCGGCATGAAGGTTTCGTATATCCGTTGCCCGTAGCTTAATACCGCTACCAATATCATTACCCTTATCCTTTGATGAGAACCTGTTTATATCCCAACGGCTGATGGCAGCTTCGGCCTGAAGGGTAAGCTGATCTGTAACCCTGTACCTGACCAACGCAGTACCCATTTGCGCCCGCTTGGGTGTTACCAAAAGTGTAACCGGCTCGTAGCTTCCCTGCGGCACGCCATTTTGGGGTGCCACCCACTGATAAACCTTTCCATTGGCTGCATTAAAAGAAGGAATATAATTTCCGCGATTGATACCCACTTCCGAAAAGCTGAGTGTATATAATTCTTCATCGGGTGTAGTACTGTACACATAAGCCTTATACAGGACCCCGGTTACAAGGGTATCACGTAATACATATAAGATTTTATTAACATCAAAGGAGTCCCTGACTGCACCGGGGTAATAGGCGTTGTTTATACTGTCGCCTATCTCACTGAGAAACTGCTTCTGATTATTATCAAGCGAAATATTGATAGGGGAATTTGAAGCATCGGTATTGCCATAGTATCCGATGTTTATATCCCATTTCTTGCCAACATTTATTTCATTTCCAAAATAAATGAGCGAATTCAGATAATTTCTGTCGGCATATTCAAACTCCACCTGTATCCTTTTATCCTTATTAATAAGTTGCCTCGGAGTAAATGTAATTTCGGCGCTGTTATAATTGATGATATAATCCTGATCTTCTCCACGTTGTTGTTGCACACCATCTACAAATACCCTTTCCGTGTTGGGCAACACTACAAAAAACAGTTCATTGTTGGCACCCCTCAGCCTGTATGGCCCCTGATTCCCTTCAATTCCGTTAAAAACATTTCTAAAGAATTTTCCTTTGGCAATGGCACCACTTGCTGTCATTTTATGGGCAATGTTTTTACCGGGGCGGGTTTCCGTTTTAAATGCAATACCCTGTTGCCTTTTGTAATAACCCATAAAATAAGTAAGCTGTTCCCTGAGATCAATATCTCCGAGATTTAGCTCCCAGGGCCTTTTCCGGAAACGTAGCCATACCTGATCAAATTCATTCAGTTGCTGCGTGGTACCATCCGGCATGATGGGAATATTGTTATCGGTAATAGCAGCCGCAACTTCAATGCTGTCGCCCAGCATACCGTTGATTTGCAGGTTAAACAAAGAATTCACCACGGCATCCTGAGTGTTCCCAAAACTGAGGCTTCGCCCAAAACTGCCGGTATAACTCATATTGCCGAAGTCGATGAACTTTTCAGAATCAACCGAAGCAGTTTTCCCGGTTATGGATTTTGCCGGAGCAGCCTTAAAAAAATCTGCAATGCTGTCGTACCGGTATCGATAGGTTTTTTGTTCAAAGTTGGTTGGGAAAACCCGGTAAGTTATCCGAACACTGTCAGCAGGCGGATAGTTCTTCCACACAAGAACCGACTTCACTTCATTTAAAAAGTAATCTTTAGCATCAACCCCTGCTATAAAAAATGAACCGGGCACAATGGACAAGGAATCAATCGTTACGGGTTGGGGAGAAACCGGAATCCTTTTCTGCCGGATATTGGAAAACCCCTGCCCCATTACTCCCGCAGCCATAAAAAGGCTTATCCCTATGAACAATATCCGCAACAATTCAGTATCCTGCAGTTAGTTGAGTTTGCAAGATAACAAACGGGGAATTAAGGGGGAGATTGCGTAAAAGTATTTGGCTTTTGGAAATCAGTCTCCATACAAGTCCCTGCGCATAGCCTGCACCCTTTCATCCTGCAGGTATTCATCAAAAGTCATAAGGCGATCGATGATGCCGTTCGGTGTAAGTTCAATGATACGGTTGGCGGTAGTTTCAAGAAAAGTATGGTCATGGCTTGTTAAAAGCACGATACCCTTATAATCCACACATTGTTCGTTAAAAGCCTGAATGCTTTCAAGATCGAGGTGGTTGGTCGGCTGATCGAGGATGATGCAGTTGGGGTTTTGCAGCATCATGCGGCTGATCATGCATCGTACCTTTTCGCCACCGCTCAATACATTTACTTTCTTTTCAATCTCATCCCCGGTAAACAGCATTTTACCCAAAAAACCGCGCAGGAATGGTTCATCGGCATCTGTTACATGCGGAGGAACAAAATCGCGCAGCCACTCCATCATAGGCACAGGCTTCTGGAAAAACTCACCATTCTCTACAGGCAGGTAAGCCTTGGTTACAGTCGTTCCCCATTCAAATTTTCCATCATCAGCTTTTTCCTCACCATTGATAATTTCGAAGAAATAAGTAACTGCAAGGGGATCGCGGCTGTAAAAAGCGATCTTATCGTTTTTGTGGATGCTGAAGTTTACCTTATCAAACAGCACGCGGCCGTCAACCATCTTTTTCAAGCCTTCCACATTCAGAATTTGATTGCCCACCTCGCGCAGAGGCTGGAAAATAATTCCGGGGTAGCGACGATTCGAGGGCTGAATTTCTTCGATAGTAAGTTTTTCCAGCGCCTTTTTCCGCGCAGTGGCTTGTTTACTTTTTGAGGCATTGGCACTAAAGCGTGCAATGAAATCGAGAAGCGCCTGACGCTTTTCCTCAACTTTCTTATTCTTGTCGCTGATCTGCCTTGCCATCAACTGACTGCTCTCGTACCAGAAGGTATAGTTGCCGGTAAAAATTTTGATCTTCTGTCTGTCGACATCGGCCACATGCGTACACACTGCATCAAGGAAGTGACGGTCGTGGCTTACCACCAACACTATGTTTTCATAATCGGCCAAAAAGTCTTCAAGCCAACTGATGGTTTCAATATCAAGGCCGTTTGTCGGTTCGTCAAGCAACAGGATATCGGGGTTGCCAAACAGGGCCTGCGCCAGAAGAACCCGAACCTTAAAATTCGATGGAATATCCTGCATCAGGCTTTGGTGTAATTCTTCTTTTACCCCTAAACTGCTCAGTAAAGTTGCAGCATCGCTTTCGGCAGTATAACCACCCATTTCGCCAAATTCAGCTTCCAATTCCCCGGCACGCATGTAGTCATCTTCCGTTGCGTTGGGGTCGGCGTAAATGGCATCTTTTTCATGCATCAGCTTCCACATCTTATCGTGGCCGCGCAGCACGGTATTTAATACGGTTTCATTATCAAATTCAAACTGGTTCTGCTTCAGTACCGCCAAACGCTCTCCCTTCGAAATTTCCACCGTTCCCTTATTGGGCTCAATTTCTCCGCTCAGTATTTTTAAAAACGTGGATTTACCTGCACCATTGGCACCTATCACACCATAGCAGTTCCCTTTGGTGAAATTCAGGGTTACTTCGTCAAACAAAACCCTTTTACCATATGCAAGGGTTACATTTTTTACACTGATCATAGCTGTTGCGCCTTTTTTGCCGATTTTTAGAGGGCGCAAAGGTAGAGTTTATTGCGGGGAAAAGATTTTGGTTTATTCAAATTTTCACGACTAGGTATGTTCTGCATAAGCTATTGCCATTTGAGCCCCCAGCCTCGCATTGTGTTTTATAAGTTCTATATTGGTTTCAAGGCTATCACCATTTGTATGGTCTTCAATGAAAGTGAGTAAAAAATGTAAGGTCTTTTTAGAAAATGTTCTGTAGCCGGGCTGCTGTTAAAGCCAGAAGAATATGCTCTGCCATTTGGGCCCGGGGAATTTCCTTTTCAAGAGGTACAGGATTGGTAATCAGTAAAGAACCTTTCAAACCCATTTTCCATGCAAAAACTTAATGATTACCAGGCAAATCCCTTCGTTTTTCACAAATACAATTGATTGATAAACAACAAGGAAGTAATGTACAAATAACAGGGTATATAAAATGCTTTAAGGCGCCAGTCTTTCAATTTTCCAGGTTTTATCATCCTTAGGAGTATATAGAATCCTGTCATGCATCCTGCTTGGTCGTCCCTGCCAGAATTCAAAACGGACAGGCCTTACACGGTAACCACCCCAATGAGGTGGCTTGGGTATTTCCCCATGTTTAAATCGCTCGGCATAGTATTCAAAGGTTTCTTTAAGCCATGATGCACCGGCCACTACCATGCTTTGCGGAGAGGCCCAGGCACCGATTTTGCTCCCATCGGGCCGGCTGTTGAAATAGGCAATGCTTTCAGCAGATGATATGCGCTCTGCCACCCCGTTAATCCGCACCTGACGCTCCAGTTCTTTCCAGTAAAACAACAGGCAGCATTGGGGATGTTCATCCAGTTGCACACTTTTTACACTGTTGTAGTTGGTAAAAAAAATAAAGCCGGCATCATCAAAGCCTTTTACCAACACGGTCCGTGCATCCACCATTCCATCCGGTGAAACAGTGGCAAGGGTCATGGCATTTATTTCCAGTATTTGAGATTGCTCGGCATCTTTCCACCAAACCCTGAATTGATCTATAGGATTTGGTAAAACTTCGTCTTCATTAAGGGAATGAAGTGTATATTCTTTGCGAATAGAGGCTATTTGTTCTGTAGTCATATTTTGAACAGTTCAGGGCAAAGTTAAGCCCCGGCAGGATTTCCCAAACCGGGGCGATAACACCCTCACACCAAACCAAATTTTAAATATTGTAAACCAAATCTTTGACGAGCAATTCACCCTTATCCAGCGCTTCTGCATTAATTTTTAATAAATGATGATATTTTTCCGGCAATACCTTTTCAAGCGCCTTCACTACGGATGTTTTTGAAACAACAGGCTTACAGGATAAATAAGCACCCAGAATAATCATGTTCATAACCTTACTGTTTTTCATCAGAAAGGCTTCTGAGTTGGCATCAATGGGAACCTTCTCAATATCTGTTCTCGCAGAGGGCTGTAAAATGTTTCCGCTTTCGTAAATCAGCAACCCACCCGGCTTAACCCTTTGGGCAAACTTATCCATGGAAGGCTGGTTGAGGATAATGGCCGTATCAAATCGTGAAAGTATGGGGGAACTGATGGTTTTATCCGATACGATGACCATGCAATTGGCTGTTCCCCCTCTCATTTCCGGACCATACGATGGCATCCATGAAACCTCTTTCCCTTCAAGCATGGCAGCATACGCAAGCGTCATTCCCATGGACAAAACACCTTGTCCGCCAAAACCCGCAACGATTATTTCTTCTGTTTTCATAAACATAGAATTTCATAAAAAATACCAATATTCAAATCCCAAATTCCAAACATGGAACACCTCTTAAAACACACTTCCCAACTCTCTCAACCGCTACCATAAACCTTAAACAAAAAACCATAAACAAAAAAATCACCCCGGTACTTTTATATCTCCCAACGGATAAGCCTTCACCATCACTTCATCAATAAACCGGTTTGCTTCAACAGGTGTCATTTTCCAGTTACTTGGGCAGTTTCCGATAATTTCAATAAGGCAGGTACCTTTCTGATCTTTTTGATATTTGAAACCATTGAGCAAAGCCTTTTTGGTTTTACGTACCCCGTTCGGACTGTTTACCACCTGGCGGGTTACATAATACGACCCGGG
>JALOMX010000384.1 GCA_025455245.1 Chitinophagaceae bacterium | reverse complement strand
GTTGCTTGCAGGCCTTGCCATCATGTGGTATTTTTTCAATATCGCAGCCATGCTTGTTTCACTGCTCAGTTGGTTTGTGTATGGTTTTATTTATACGCCTTTAAAGAGGGTGAGTGCCATATCTGTGCTTGTTGGTGCCTTCCCCGGTGCCTTCCCCTGTCTGATAGGATGGGTGTCGGGTACCAACGACTTTTCTGCAGGGGGATGGGTATTGTTTGCCATTCAGTTTATCTGGCAGTTTCCTCATTTCTGGGCCATTGCATGGGTGGCTCACCGGGATTACGACCGCGCCGGCTTTAAATTATTGCCTAATCAAAACGAACCGACCCGTAATACGGCACTTCAGGCTATTGGATATTCGGTGCTTATGGTACCCCTGGGTTTTTTACCGTATTACACGGGTATCAGCGGGCAATACAGCATGTGGTTTCTGCTTGCTGCAAACATCGCCATGATCATTCAATGTATCCGCTTGTATAAAGAAATGGATGTAAAGGCTGCAAGAAGGGTTATGTTCAGCAGCTATATTTATCTGCCGGTGGTACTGATTAGTCTTCTCGCCGATAAACTCCCTTTCTCAGGATGAACTATTTTTCAACAGATTTATTAATACAGTATGGCATTAGCAGAGCAAAATAAAAAGATCCATCCCTACAAGTTCACCTTGTGGGTGGCTATGGGAAGCATTGTGATGATGTTTGCAGGATTTACAAGTGCATATATTGTAAAACGCAATCAGGCAAATTGGCAAGGTTTTGACCTGCCACCTGTATTTTATTACAGTACTGCTGTAATCATTATCAGTTCTCTCACCATGATCATTGCTTTACGTAAGTTCAAAGAGCGCCAAATGGGTGTGTACCGAAAAATGATGTTGCTCACTGCATTATTGGGCACCCTTTTTATGGTACTTCAATGGATTGGTTTTCAAACGCTTCAAAACAACGGGATCAAGTTGATTGGGGTAGGCAGTAATGTCTCCGGATCATTTTTAGCCGTAATTGCCGGTGTGCATATGGCGCACGTACTTGGGGGAGTGGTAGCACTTCTGATAATGGTCCGCAAGGCATTCAGTCAATCATCTAGAAGTTACAGCAGGGTAGGCGCAGAAGTGGCCGCAACCTATTGGCATTTTGTAGATATTCTATGGATTTACCTGTTCATCTTCCTGACCATGGTTTCCTGATTTTTTGGTTGCAAAAGGCGCAATATTTGCTTTTTGGATCAGGTAAAAAAAAATCACAAAAAATGTTTTTTAGGATTCTGTGACTTTTTAGGCCCCGACACTTATTTTTGCCCCACTTTTACCAAGCTAATTTTCAGAACACTTAATTATGGCAACAGCAGCAATACCGGCAGGTACCAAATGGTGGGTTGGAGGAAAAAGCCCGTTTAATATAAGCTATGGCAAACTGATGATGTGGTACTTCCTGATGAGTGATGCCTTCACCTTCGGAGCATTCCTGATCAGCTATGGAACCATTCGTTTCAGTGCCAACTATTGGCCCGATCCCAACCATGTGTTTAATGCGTTTCCCGGATTCGGACATGCAAACTTACCGCTTGCTTTTGTAAGCTTAATGACGTTCATCCTCATCATCAGTTCTGTTACCATGGTTCTTGCGGTGCATGAAGGGCACAAAATGAATCGTAAGGGTGTTGAAAAGTATATGCTCTGGACCATAGTTGGTGGTGTAGCGTTCCTTGCCTGCCAGGCATGGGAATGGACCCACCTTATCATGGGTGATAACCATGTATTGCTTAATGGTGAAGTTGTTCAACTGGGTACTACCGTAAGAATGAATCCCTGGGGCCCTGAAGTGCCGGGCCTGATGCATGATGGCCATGCGGTTACACAGCCCGGACCTGTTGCATTTGGTGGATTTTTCTTTGGCATTACAGGTTTTCATGGATTCCACGTTCTTAGTGGTGTTGTGATCAACCTCATCATGTACATCAAAACACGCCTTGGCCATTTCGATCAGCGCGGTCATTACGAAATGATCGAGAAAACCTTATTTAGTCAAAATTCCAATATAAAAATTCCAAATTCCAGCGGATTTGATTCAAGTAGTGAAATCTGGACTAAAATCGTAAATTATAAATCGAAAATAATTATGGGTCATCAACTCGCTTCAGACGAAATCAGCTTTGCTTCCGAGCACGATGATAAATCGTTTTATGCCACCGTAAAAAAGGTTACCATTATTCTTTCCATTGTAACTATTATTGAGCTTGCTCTTGGCCTGTTAATTTACAAAATAGGTCATGGAAACCCTACATCAGTTCTACTGATTAAGGGAATTGTTACGATTCTGTCGCTGGCTAAGGCATTTTACATCACATCGTACTTTATGCACCTTGGCGATGAAATACGTAATTTCATCATGACCATTGTTGTGCCCCTGCTATTATTCATCTGGTTTATCGCAGCATTCCTCATTGACGGTAACAGCTGGCGTAACCTGAGAAATACACAGGCGGGAAGCCGTCCTGCAGAAACCGAACAAGTGGCGCCTGCTGCAGTTCCCGAGGGAGCGGAAAAATAATTTATCAGAATTGGATTTTTAGAAAGGCTGTCTTAACGGATGGCCTTTTTGGTTTTTTGAAAATATGGGCAACCTGCGGGCATAAAAAAAGCTGCTAATGAAATAGCAGCCTTTTTGCAGTTAGTAGTGGTTCTAAAAATAGTAAAGACATAATTCAATAACAAAGTGCTGCATTCATCAGAAAAAAAAGCCAGATTTTTTTTGAAAAGGATAATCAGGGCCAAACCTTCTGTTTAAAAGCAGGGTCCGGCATGCGTAATTAAATGATTTTCAATTTTATATGAATAAAAGGACTTTGGTAATCGGTGCATCGGAACATAGTTACAGGTACAGTCATATGGCAGTTCACAGGTTGTTGGCAGCCGGCCATGAGGTTGTTGCATTGGGTGTCCGTAAGGGCAGGATTGGTTCAATTTCAATAGAGGACACTCCACGGAATTGGCAGGATATCCATACCGTTACCATTTACCTTAACCCTTATCATCAGCAGGTTTATTACCGGTATATAATTGAATTGAATCCGAAGAGGGTGATTTTTAATCCCGGTGCAGAAAATAATGAACTGGCGTTGTTGCTTGTTGAAAACGGCATAAAATTCCTGAATGCCTGCACCCTTGTAATGCTTTCTGCCGGAAATTACTGATTTTCAGACCCATTATCCCCAATTGTTCATAAAACCTTCATATACATATGCATGATATGAGTGATTTTCTGCTTTACCTTCGGAAAACCTCTTTTTATGTATTGGAGAAAATTCAATGGAGAATCCATCCATTTACCTATTAAGTCGGCTGTTGAAGAAGCCATCAAGCGCGAATCTGCAGCCGGCCACCGCTTAAAGGTGTGTATAGGAACCGATAGTCAGGTTAAGGGACGGGAAACCGAATTTGCCACGGTCATCGTTTTCCTGAGGGAAAGGGCCGGCGGCTTCATGTTCATCCACAATGAGAAAACCACCCACCGGTACAGTATCAAAGAGCGCATGCTGGTGGAAGTTGCCAAGAGTATAGAGGTTGCATATGAATTGTGCGACCTTTTTACTTTATATGACGTGGACATGGAGGTGCATGCTGATATCAATACCAATCCGTCTTTTAAAAGCAATGAAGCCTTGCGGGAAGCCATGGGTTATATCCTTGGCATGGGATTTGCCTTCAAGGCGAAGCCGGAGGCTTTTGCAAGCAGCAGTTGTGCCAATAAGATTGTAAACTAAAAAAGGAGCCTGTTTTGGCCCCTCAATTATCCGTTCCTTCCTTTCATTACAAAGGCAGGTAAAAATCGTCTCCTTAATTCTTGGTATTTAAATCCCTTTTAAACCCTCTGGTGATTTCGTAAAGGTAAACGGTAGCTTCGGGGCTTGCATCCACCCGGTAAGTCAAAGGAGAGTCTCCTTCGGGGGCCACAAAACTGATAGCAAAGGCCTGATTGTCGGCATCGGTAATAGCCTGATTGAATCTCGGGTAATGAATTTTGATTTTTTCACCCTGCGGACCCTGCTCAATGATCATCATACGCCGTACGGCAGTACTTGTTTTACTGTAAACTACCCAGGAAAAATATTCCTTTCCCGGCTTGCCCGTAAAGGTTTTTTTGTCAGGATCCGAAAGTTTGATCTGCTCAATGGTACCATACCGTTTTAAAGCATTTTCCAGTTTATCCTTAAGGGGGCTTGGAGCTGGTTCAAAATTCTGAGCATTTACTGCTATTGAAAAAACAAAAATGGTGATTGCAAGGGATAACAAACGCATAAAAAAATATTTTGTGCTAAAATAGGGTCATTCATTCAAATTATACATTTTCAATAATGGTTTCAAGAAAACCAAGTAATTCTTCCCTCCCTTCCCTGGTATGACTACTTGTTAAAAAATGCATGGGCAATTCATCCCATGTTTTGGAAAGTTCGATCCTGAACTGCTCCACATTTCGTTTCACAGCACCCGGTTTTTCTTTATCGGCCTTGGTAAAAACCATTGTAAAAGGAATGCCCCATTCCCCCAATTGGTTAATAAATTCAATATCTATTTTCTGAGGTGTGTGCCTGCTGTCAATCAAAACAAACAGGTTGACAAGGTTTTCACGTTTGCGGATGTAATTTTCAATCATCTGTTCCCAACGCCGCCTGCTCCGCCTGCTTTTCTGACTGACTTTGGCATAGCCATATCCGGGAAGATCAACAAGGTACCAATCTGTAGTATGTTTACTGTTGCCGTTTTTTCGGCTTTTTATGCCAAAATGGTTGATCAGTTGGGTTTTACCCGGTTCGGCAGAAGTTTTTGCAAGGTTTTTCTGACCGGTAAGCATATTGATCAGAGAGCTTTTACCAACGTTGCTTCGTCCTATAAAAGCAAACTCAGGCCGGTCGGGCGCCGGGCATTGTGCCACATCGGGTTTACTGATAATGTATTCAGCTTTTAAAATATCCATATATGCAAAAGTAACGGTCATTGCTTTTCTTTGCTGATTATGCGTGCTGTGATTCAAAGGGTTTTACAGGCATCGGTTTCCATTGATGGAAAAGTGCATAGCCGGATAGGCAGGGGCTTGCTTGTTTTTCTGGGAATAGAAGACGCCGACCGGGATGAAGACATTCAATGGCTGACCAATAAAATTGTGCAACTGAGGGTATTTGACGATGATGCGGGCGTGCCCAATATTTCGGTGAAGGATGTTGGCGGGGAAATATTGCTTGTCAGCCAGTTTACCTTGCATGCTTCCACCAAAAAGGGTAACCGCCCAAGTTATATCCGGGCATCAAAACCCAATGTAGCCATACCGATATATGAAAAAATGATTGAATGTTTAGAAACTGATCTGGGAAAGAAAATTGAGACCGGAATTTTTGGAGCGGATATGAAAGTGGCTTTGATAAATGATGGACCGATAACTATTTTGATTGATAGTAAGAACAGGGAATAAGGCTACTTTTAACTACCCCACTGTGGGAGAAATTGTTTGGGTGTGGGATAGTGGGGAAATTCCAAATTAAAAAATTCCAAATCCCAAAACTTGTTTCCTTAAAAGCGAATATTCAAACCAAAACCCATCGCCCAAACCAACAATAAACGACAAACAATAAACAACAAATAATAAATTACAAACGATGACCATACAACAAGCTCAACAACAGGTAGATGAATGGATTAAAACCGTTGGCGTACGTTACTTTAATGAACTTACCAACCTTGGCATACTGATGGAAGAAGTAGGAGAACTCAGCCGCTTGATGGTACGTACTTACGGTGAGCAGTCGTTTAAAGAAAGCGATAAGGGAAAAGACCTGGGTGATGAAATGGCCGATGTACTCTGGGTTTTAATATGCCTTGCCAATCAAACGGGGGTTGACTTGACGCAGGCATTGGAAAGGAATTTTGAAAAGAAAAATATTCGCGATAAGGACCGCCATAAGAATAATGATAAACTCATTTAAAACTATTGTTAATACACAACCCTTAACATTGACCTAACAAAGCCACTGATAGATTTGCTT
>JALOMX010000383.1 GCA_025455245.1 Chitinophagaceae bacterium | reverse complement strand
GGCCCGGAAAAAAGAATATTCCGCAAAAAAGGATATGATGACCTGTTCAGAAGATTTCCTACCCCTAACAAAAGGATAATTAAGGTATCTGAGATTAAAAATGAGGTTCAGTAGTATCGCATTGTCAATGAAATTATTAATAACCACGCATGCAACGAACATCTTGCTTTTTGCGTCTTACCATAGTGAAGTCCACCCCACTACTATTTCTTTTCATCTTTTTTTGCGGAATCATTCATGCACAGCGGGTTTCCATTGGCGCTACTTTTCAACTTGCCGAAGCGGATCACTGGAAAAATTCACCCTTTGTTTTTGAAAAAGACGGCGAGCAATATGTTTCAGTTTTAATAGAAACCAACCAACCCATCGGCCAAACCGATTTTCATAAAACCGGAATCCGGATACGTTCTGCTTTTTCTACCATCGCTACGGCCGATGTGCCGCTGAAACAAATCGCCCGGTTAAAGGCAATGCCGGAAATCAAGCGGATTGAATTGCCTCTTTTACTTGAAAAGAATGATACCACCATGAAGAAAATGACCATGGTGGATAAGGTGCATCGCGGATTGGCGCCCTTGCCCAAGCCTTTTAAGGGAAAAGGTATTTTTATCGGCATCATTGATGATGGCCTTGATTTTTCACATCCCGAATTTCTGGACTCAAACGGTAACACAAGGGTAACAGCCTATTGGAACATGGACAGAACGGGCACTCCTCCTCCCGGCTTTGATTATGGTACCGAAATTTCTGTCGACAGCATTCAGTACTACACCAAAAACTTTCGCATTCCACTTATCGATAAATTCTTTTATGACCGCTTGTTGGGATACAGTAACCATGGCACAACTGTTGGGGGACTTGCCGCAGGGAAAGAAGGAGTAGCGCCTGAGGCTACCATCGGCGTGGTGGCGCTCACTGCTTTTACCGAAACATTGCTGAGGGGCGACAGGCTTCTTGATGCCATACAGTTTCTGTATGCAAAGGCTGTACAGGAGCAAAAAAAATGCGTCATAAACATCAGCCTTGGAACTTCATGGGGAGGCCCTCACGATGGAAAAACCCTGATCGAGCGGGCAATCGATCAATTCTGTTTTGAAAAACCCGACTTGCTGATTGTTTCATCGGCCGGAAATGATGGAAACAATTTCAAGCATTGGGGAAACTTTCCAATCCACAAAGACAGCAGCTACACCTTTTTCTACGGTGCCTATCAGGGACAGATTTATGTAAGCATACCAAAACAATTTACAGATGGGTTGAGTGTATCCCTGACGGATACAAAATTGGGAAAAACGCTAAACAATAAGCCCCTGCATAAAGACAGCATCGTTGGGCAAACACCTTATGTAAACATTAAAGACCTGATTGACAGTAACAAAACGGAATCGCACACCATCGCTTATCGAAATGGAATGGCTACATCCTCCTTTGGTTTTGCGGCAAGCCATTACAACGAAGACTACGATGAACTGATCATTGATGTAAAGGAACTTACCTCTTCAAATACCTCCATTGACTGGCATTTGTTCAGGTTGATTTTTAAAGGTGAAGGAAGGATGGTGCATGTATATTTTCCATTCCTCAATATGCATCCGGCATTTTTATTCAACCAAAACCCCTTACCCAATGACCCGACTTTTAAGCTAAGCGACAATGATTTTACCACCATCATTCCAACCAATGCACGGTCGGTTCTTTCAGCAGGCGCCTACAATATCAGGCAATGCTATGTAAACCTGCATGGTAAATTTGTAAATGCATATCGGCCATGTCAGCTAACCTATTTTACCAGCAGGGGGCCAACTTTTGATGGAAGGGTAAAACCGGAAATACTTACGCCGGGCGAAAATGTTTTAGCTCCCTCGCGCAGGTTCGAAAATTTCTTTGGGCATGAATATTTCATCGATTCAATGCATACTATGTTTGGCGGCACAAGTGCTTCAAGTCCGATAGCAGCAGGCATAGCTGCATTGCTTTGGGAAGCCCTGCCCATAAAAAATGCAGATGAGATAAAAGAACTGATGAGAACTACCACCTACAGCGATGCATTTACCATGGCAGAAGGACAAGCCCCTTCAGCAAGGGCCGGATGGGGCAAAGCCGATGCATTTAAAGCCATAACGGGTATATCCACCTTCCATGATAGTTTGTGCAGGCCTTTGAATTGCTACATGCCACCGCCCCCCAGTCCAGACCCTCCCCCACCCCAAAATGTAGACCCTCCGCCCCCTGCCGCCGGAAACAATGAGCCATCCTTTTTCTTTATTCGCCCCAACCCGGTAACTACCCGGCAGGTCAGCTTGTTGTACAAAACCCAGAAAGCCACTTCCTACAGGATAATGGACATTACCGGAAGAATATTGCTTGAGGGAAAATTGGCCGCAGCTCCGGGCGCAATGATCATTCCTTTACAGTTGCCCCTTATGCCGCCGGGTGTTTACCTGTTTCAGGCGGGAACAAACCCGGCCATCAGGTTCGTTAAACTTTAAACATCCAGGGGTTTGTACATGCTTTTGTAGAAAATGGCGACAGGTCAGGAATCGTACCGCAAAACCTGTACCCTTCTTACAATTCTCCATCTTAGCTAATCCAGCCTGATTGCTGAAATGTATTCACTGACCTTTTATTTTCATGCTCACAAAGGCCGCAGCAGGTTGTAATGGGTAAAGATGACCCGGGGAGCTAACCAACGCGCCAATTCAAACCTTCCTGCCCCCTTTTTAGTTGTACATTCGCAACCGCAATTATGGCT
>JALOMX010000382.1 GCA_025455245.1 Chitinophagaceae bacterium | reverse complement strand
GCGCTAATTCAAGCACAGCAGCGGTGCCGCTCGCATTGTCGTCAGCGCCGTTGTGAATGCCGGGTTCGCCGCTGTGCCTGCTGTTTTCATCTTCGCCATAGCCAAGGTGGTCGAAGTGGGCGCCGATAATTACCGTCAGGGGGGCTCCGTTATCTATTAAGGCGACCACGTTGGTTCCGGTGCGCTTTACTTCTTCAAGCTGCACACTTCCCTGTACAATGGTTTCGCTTTCTTCATTCAGGCCTAATTTGTCGAAAGCCGCTTTTGCAACATGGTACACCGGAATGGAGGATGCTTTTTCCCTGTCGCGGGGAATGTATTTTGATTTAATCCCTTCTTTTTCTAATCCGCCGTTGTAAAAAATTACGGCTTTAGCGCCTTTTTGCGCGGCATCCAGGGCTGTTTCATGCAACTTTGGCCCCAGCATAAAATGGGGGTTTTCTTTATTTTTTTCAAGTATTTCATCTGCATCAATCCACCATGCTTCGCCGCTTTCGTTGAGCGCCACCACCGCTTCAGATGAAAAGCTTCCCAAGCCCGACCAATACATGGGCATAAAATCAGTACCAACCTGCAAATCCTTTCCGTTTATACGAAGGGTTGATTTTCTGTATTCCATGCCTTCAAATATGTCAAAGGGTTGCAGAAATCCATTGGTCCCGGCTTCTTTTATCCCGAGTTGTATATACTGTTGGGTAATATACCGTATGGCTTTTTCCTCGCCCAATGTACCGGTGCGCCTTCCTTCAAGGCTGTCGTGGGCAAGGACCGCAATGTGCTGTTGCAGCCTGTTTTTCAGGATTTGCTCCTTATTGTCCCCGCCACGTTTTTTCCTTGTTTTTCTTTGGGCAGAAAGGTCTGCAGGAATAGAGGATAAAAGCGTAAGCAGGGAAACGGTGTAAAGTATTTTGACTGAAAACATGGTCTTAATAGTTGTTTTGGATTTAACAGACGGTGCAAAAATAACTTCCTTGGAAAAGCCTGCATCGCATTTAACAGAAAAACCACATGTAACGTCAGGCTGCCATTCATTCAACGAAATACATAACGCAATCCTGCCGCCCGTATTTTTGCAATAACATGAAAAATCGGGTTTGGCTCCCATGGGTTTGTATTTTCTGGAACCTGATCCTCACAGCGCAGCCTGCCACCCTTAAAGGATGGGTGCTTGATGCCCACAATGAGGAACCTGTTCCTTATGCTTCCGTGTTGCTGAAACCTGCAATGCAAGGTACCATTACAGATTCCCTCGGTTTTTTCCAACTCTTTATTGAGCATGGTATGAAGGCCGATACCCTTGAGATAACCTATGTGGGGTACGACCCGTACCGGATTTCCCTGGCCGATTGGCGTGACACAGGTGTTGTAAAGATTTACCTGGAAAGGGCGGTTACACAAGGTGTTGTAATCAAATCCAAAGCCGACCGGGGTCTCATACTCTGGAGAAAGATCGTCCGGAAAAAGCCTTTGAACGACCGTAGCCAATTCCCTTATTTCAGCTATGAATTACATAACAAACTGGAACTGGATCTGAACAGGGTAAACAAGGAAAAACTGGGCGATATAAAAATGATGAAGCCTTTTTCCTTTATCCTGAACAACATCGACAGTTCAGAGGGAGGCGTTCCGGTGCTCCCGGTTTTTCTCACAGAAACCCTGAGTGACTATTTTTTTCAGCGCAATCCACGCAAAACCCGCGAAGAAATTAAGGCAAGCATTACCAACGGCCTGAATAATGAGAGCGTTACCAAACTCCTTGGAGGCATGTATCAGAACGTAAATGTGTACAATAATTTTATTCCGGTATTCGACAAGCAGTTTGTAAGCCCCCTGAGCAATCAGGGCGATAATTATTATGTCTATCACACGCCCGATACGGTGCTGGTAAATGGCCGCCGGTTTTACCATTGGGTGTTTTATCCCAAAAGAAAAGGCGAAAATACTTTTGAAGGCGATGCATGGGTGCATGATACCACCTTTGCCATACAGCGGATCCAGTTGAGGCTTACAGGTTTGTCCAATGTAAACCATATAGAAAACCTGAGTATTTACCAGGATTTTAGCATGGTCAACGATTCAACCTGGTTTGTGAGTAAAGACAAGTTTGTAGCCGATGTTTATCCGGTGGGTAAAAACAAGTTTGGCATGAAGGGGCGAAAAACAACCACCTACAGGCAGGTAAATTTTGACCGTGATAAAGTTGAAAGGGCGCTGATGGGCAATAAATTGCAGGAAGAGGTGGTGGTACTGCCCGGTTCGGAAACCAAAAGCGAAACCTATTGGCAGGAAGAGCGTCACGAAGCTTTATCAAAAAATGAAGCGGGAATCTATAAAATGATAGATACCCTGCAGCAAATGCCTCTTTTCAAAAAATACAGCAATACATTGTATTTCTTAACCACAGGCTACAAGCCGATCGGAAATTTTGAAATCGGGCCCTGGTACAATTGGGTTACGCTGAATGCATGGGAAGGACTCCGTACCCGTTTCGACCTTGGGACCACGCCGGGTTTTAATCCCAACTGGTACCTGCATGGCTACCTTGCCTACGGTTTTGGCGATCAGAAATTCAAGGGTAAGGCCGAAGCCTATTATTTCCTTAAAAAAGAGCCCCGCAGCTATATTCATGCCACCTATCTGAACGATATCGACAATGGTCAGAACTACTATGATGAAGTGAGCCTCGACAACATATTTGCACTTGCCATACGTAAGCCGGATGTGCCTATCAAGTTTTTACAGGTGGAAATGCAGGAG
>JALOMX010000381.1 GCA_025455245.1 Chitinophagaceae bacterium | reverse complement strand
GGTTCAAAAAAACCTATGTTTTCTATGACAACGATTTTTTTGAAGCGGATTATTTATTAAATCAGTTTACTTTTTATGCAAAAAGCATGGCCCACCTGATTCCACAGGTTTCATTATCCAACGGAACAATGGCCAAAAAAGGAAACCGGATGTTTGTATCGGTAGGTGGAAGCTTATTCGAATATATCATCAACCCCTATTACAGGCATTCTATGGAAAGCTATTCGATCAGGGATATTTTTATTGAAGATTCACTAAAAATAATCAGCACCTATTCGGGTATTTTTATTAATGACAGCATCAGGGCTAAAAAACCAGATTTTTCAAATGGGGCGCTTTGTAAAATTGGAGACAGGTATTTTTTGTGCAGCGACCTTTTGTATGAATTTACTAAACCTGCAAATTTCAACTCAATAAATGGTGTTGAAAGCGTTTCTTTAGGTCTTATTCGAAAACTGGTCTATTTAAACGGACAGATTTACACCCAAAATACGCGGACGATCAACCTGTATGATAGCCTTAATGGCATAAAAACCCTCCATGATGGTTTTGAGTTTTATGACCTTGAAGTTTTTAAGGGTAAGTTAATATCCTGCACCGCAACGGGAGAGGTTTTTACCTATAAAAATGGCAACCCCATGCTGCTTTTTGACATTAATACCCGTATAAGGGACATTTACCCCTTCAGGGATTTATTATTTTTTTCATCCGATCAAGGTATTTACACCCTTAAAAACGGGGATCCTTCCACATTAACCCGGCTTCTTACACTGCCACATACGGTAAACTTTAAAGTGGACAGGGCCAACAATAGCTGGATAGCTACCGAAAACGGCCTTTTTGTATTACCTGATAAATATCCCGACGCCATCCCTTTTATTCCAAATGTTGAATTTAACAGAGGCGCACTCACCATTCATCATGATACCCTGTACGCCGGCTCCATTGAGGGCCTGTTTATTATTGATACCTATATAGCATTAAAAAGCTTTATACCGCAATACATTAATAAGAAGTCAATTTCGGAAACCACCTCCCATCGGGTAAAACTTTCCATAATCATTTCCTTACTGCTGATTGGAATAGCTGTTTCCATTTACTATTTCCAAGCGCGAAAAGTAATTATTCCGCCTTCTCAAAAAGAAAAAAGTGCCATAACCCTTGAACAGATAGCCATAGATGTTAATTCAAATAACATTACCACCGTAGAAGGATTGGCTGATTTTTATGAGACAAACCCGGTACAATTGAACCGGCTTTTTAAAACTTTTAATACAACTCCGGGCAGGTTTTTGAAAAAGGTAAAACTTAAACTTGCAAAAGATATGCTGCAAAAAGGGGCAACCATGGAAGATGTAGTAGCCCAAACCGGCTATTCGGCACATTATATAAAAGAGCATTTAAGTAAGTAATACCCAACAACCTTCATCTGATATAAAATAAAATATCCATCGATTGTAAGATCCGGGCAGTATTTCTATATTCGCCATGATTGGTTATTTCAATCTATTAAATAAAATAAGGTGATCAAAAGATTGAAAATTTATATATTATGCTTAGCTTAGCTACCAAACCTACCTGGAAAAATTTTATTTTCTCCTTATCGCTCTGGTACCTTTTTATATCATTATTTAGTTTGGTAAATACAACACCCGTACCTATATCTTACTGGTATACTTTCTATTCAAAGTTCTCCTGGCCAAATTTTCTCCTGGTCTATATAATCGCCATTTGGATTATACCATATGCGTTTCACTCACGAGAGATTGTTAAATTGGCATTTTTAAATGTATTGGTACTTGCTGTTTACATTTTTATAAGGTATATCAATAACCTTTGGTGGGATCCGGATTATTATACTGCTTTTGATAAAAATGGTGTAAAATATTTAATGAGTTTAAAAGATATCATCAGTACCGAGGTCATCAAGGGTATTCAATTTCTGGTGATAGGGTATGCCTACCGGTTAATTTTGGATAGAATAAAATTGGAACATGACAAACTTGAACTGGAAAAATCAAAATTAAATTCAGAATTGGCTTCCTTACGGTTTCAACTGAATCCCCACTTTCTATTTAATGCCCTGAATAATATTATTTTTTTGCAGATGAATAAATCGGGCCATACACTGGATGCTCTGTTTAAATTGTCTGAAATTTTAAGGTATGTGCTGGATGAAAAAAATGGGAATGTTCCCTTAAGCAAAGAATTACAACATATTAAGAACCTGATAAGTTTTGAAAAAATCAGGTACCCTGATGGACCGATTAATGAAGATTTTCAAATTGAAAAGGGGATGGAAGAATACCCAATTCCCCCCTTGTTGCTTGCTACTTTTATTGAAAATGCATTTAAGCACGGTATGCAGGGAACCAAGGATGCTCCTATAGTGTTCAGGTTATTGATTAACAGGGACTATTTAGAATACCAGGTTACAAACCCTTCGAGGAATCCGAACTCAGGTAAGGCAGATCGGGAGGGTACCGGATTGGAGAATTTAAAGAAAAGACTCAGGCTTATTTATCCGGAAAGGCACAAGATGGAAACTAATTATCAGGATGGTTTCTACTGTGCAAAGCTTACCATAAACCTTTTTTGATGAGCCTGCATGCAGTACCCTTTAAATAGTGAACATGGCTCCCTGCCATATATTGTGTCAGGAATACTGCTCATATTACACAAAATTGACTGTAACTATTAGCAAAAGTAAAAAAAGAAGTGCCTGATCATACGTGAAGCTACCAAATAATATGCTCCCGGGAAC
>JALOMX010000068.1 GCA_025455245.1 Chitinophagaceae bacterium | reverse complement strand
ATGCCGGTCATTACCAATGAGTTTCCGGATGTAATCCAATACTTCAGGTGGGGACTTGTTCCCAAATGGGCAAAAGATGTTTCGATAGGCTACAAAATGATCAATACCCGAACGGAAAGTATTGAAGAAAAGCCGGCCTTTAAAAACATATTCAAATATAAACGATGTATTGTACTGGCTGATGGATACTATGAATGGAAATCCATGGAACCGGAAGGTACTTTGAGTAAGGCAAAAAGCAAGCTGGTAAAACAGCCATATCGTTTTCACCTGCCGGGCGATGACATCATAATGATGGCCGGGCTGTGGGACACCTGGGGAAATGAAGGGTTGCAAACATTCAGCATCATTACCTGTCCCGCCAATGAAGACACCCTGCCCTATCACGACCGGATGCCGGTAATTTTATCGCATGAACAGGTGAAGCATTGGCTCAACAACAAAACACCTTTGCCCGAATTGTTATCCATGCTGAAACCCGCACCAAACGGGCTGTTGCGCATTTATCCCATCAGTACATACCTCAACAAACCCGGCAATGAAGGACCTGAAGTCATTGAAAAGATCATGGTGCCTGAATAGCACCTGAACACTAAATTTTTGCTGCCGCTTCTTCCCCGGTTACGATAGCGCCTTCCATAAATCCCTGCCAATCGGCAAGGTGTTCGCCTGCAAAAAGTGTATGCAGGAAAGGTTCTTTCAATTTGGGCATGACCGTAAACCACTGACCCGGTTTATACAAGGCGTACGCACCCTGACTGATGGCATCGTTGCCCCAATAGTAATTCCATTGCTTTTCTATTTTATTGCTGATATCACCAAATGCCGGCCTTAATCCATCGGCCACCATCCTTGCATTCCATTCATCATCTTTGGAATTGGCTCCCACTACAGCAGCCTTATCGCCCGTTGTATACGATATCAAAATGCCCTTGCGCGATGATTGATTTTTGGTGGCATGGTAAAAATAATGCGCCGGCAAATCAGTTACCATGTCAAAAGATTCGTCTTTCCAAAACCGGTCGCTGAATAAAACAGGGTGCTTATTGATGCGTGCATACTGCAGTTCATTCATCGCTTTCTGAACCGGGACAGGCAACGAAGGAATCCATTGTATTTGTTTTACCGCAAAAGTGGGTGCGGTACAAATCAATTTTATACCGGTAAACACTTCTCCGTTTTCGCAGGTAACTTTTACACCCTTACCCTGCTCTATCTTAATCGCTTTATGATTAAGTTTTATATGATCCATGCCTATTTTCTGTACAATGGCATCAGCAAAACGACTGTTGCCCCCTTTTATCTTAAAATCCATTTCATTTTTGGGACTGCTGTCGGCATATTCGGCTAAAGCCGCAAAGGCCGACACATGCCTGATGCTTTCACCAAAATCAGTACTGTCAAGCAGGTCGCGCAGATCAAGGTCCCATCCACTGCAACCATTGTTTACGAGGTACCGCCACCAGTCATATTTATCAATATCTTTTTTCTGGGCATCGGTCATCTTGTGGTAACCTTTCATAAGCGTATCCCATGTCTGCCTCCAGGGTTCGGTAAAATCCCATTCTCCTTTTGGATAATACCTGCCACCGAATACAAGATGAGAATCAAACTGATTGTTCTCAAGTGTCAGGTTGAGTTCTTCGCACAACGCAATCAACCTTTCGTGGGAAGCCCCCACCCATTCTGCCCCCAACTCTATGACCAGTTTTTCAGCGGGATCTGCTTCAAAGGAAAATACACGACCGCCGATACGATTGCGTGCTTCAAGAATAACAAATGGAATTTTTCTTTTATGCAAAGCATAGGCGGCTGCCAATCCGGAGAATCCGGCTCCCAGGATGATGACCATTCCTTTTGATTGGTTGTAATAAGGAATACCGAATGCACCGGATGCAATCAATCCACCGCCTATCAGCATTGAATTCCTGATAAACTTCCTTCTTGTAGCCATAATGAAATTTTGCAACAAGATATAATGCTTACCCGGGCTGTGCAAGTCAAAGGGTAAAAAAATGTCGGCACACCTTCAATCCTTAATTTCGGATCATGGGTATGTGTTCAATGCCATCTTCCAGATACACTTCTCCTGCCTGTTCAAATCCCAGGGATTCATAGAACCTTTTCAGGTAAAGCTGTGCACCGATTTTAATGGCCACCTTTCCATATAATTGATGCAGTCTTTCAATAGATTCAAGCATCAGGGCAAAACCAAACGCCTTACCCCTTACTTCAGGTGCCGTAACTACCCTTCCAATGCTTGGATATTCAGGATAAGCAACACCGGCCGGCAAAATGCGCGTATAGGCCGACAATACACCATCAGCATAGCCCAGCAAATGATGCGCACGATAATCAAGACCATCCATATCCAGAAAAGCACAATCCTGTTCCACAACAAAGACCCTGCTACGCAATTTGAGCAGTTCATACAGTTCGGCAACATTCAGCTCTTCAAATGTCTTCAATACCCAACTCAGGTGAAGGTTAGTATCCATATTTTTCTTTCCAGCGTTGCTTTAAAAATTTTCGTAATTCATCTTCCCTTGGGTTATTTCCGGGATCGTACAATTTTGTATCCGTGATTTTTTCAGGCAGATATTCCTGCTCCAGAAAGTTTCCCTCACCCAAATGACTATACTGATAATCCTTTCCATATCCAAGCTTTTTCATAAGCCCGGTAGGTGCATTTCGTATGTGGAACGGTACCGGCAGATCACCATGTTCCCGAACAAGGGCAATTGCTTCTTCTATGGCCATATAGGAAGCATTGCTTTTAGGACTTGATGCAAGGTAAACAGTACATTGAGAAAGAATGATCCTTGACTCAGGATTCCCGATTTTTCTGACAGCCTCAAAACAGGTATTGGCCATTACAAGTGCGGTAGGATTTGCATTTCCTATATCCTCGCTCGCCAGTATTACCAGTCTTCTCGCAATAAACTCGATGTCCTCACCGCCTTCAAGCATACGTGCAAGCCAATAAACTGCACCATTGGGATCGCTGCCACGAATGCTCTTAATAAATGCAGAGATAATATCGTAATGCTGCTCACCCTTTTTATCATACAACGCTACACGGCTTTGCGCAGCCTGCATCACAACATCATCCGTAATAATGGTCTGCTCATCCTGCCCCTTGCTGCCCGTTGCAAACTGAACGGCCATTTCCAGCAAATTCAACAGTTTTCGGGCATCTCCCCCACTCATCCGGGTAAGGGCTTCGGTTTCGTCAAGCCGCACACGATGGTCCATGAGCCATGTATCGGTTTGCAAAGCCCTTTTCAGGAGGGATACTAATTTTTCCTCATCAAGAGATTTCAGCACAAATACCTGACACCTGCTAAGCAGGGCGCTGTTTACCTCGAAAGATGGATTCTCGGTGGTGGCGCCCACCAGGGTAATTATTCCCTTTTCCACGGCACCCAGTAATGCATCCTGCTGCCCTTTGTTAAACCGGTGGATTTCATCAATAAACAATAAAGCATTGCCGTGCTTTTTAGCAGCATCAATCACCTCCCTGATTTCTTTAACCCCCGAACTGATGGCACTTAATTGAAAAAACAACATGCCTGCCTCATGGGCAAGTGCCAGCGCAAGGGTGGTTTTACCCACACCCGGTGGTCCCCACAGGATAATTGAGGGAAGTTTTTTTTGCTGCAAAGCCTGAAAAAGCAAACTGCCCGGAGCTGTAATATGCTCCTGTCCAATGATATCGGCCAGTGTTTTAGGCCGCATACGTTCTGCCAACAGGTGTGAAACTGCCATTGCGGCAAAGCAAAGAAATTTTTTAAAGCAAATTACTGTTGTTGTTGCTGTTGGGCTATCAATTCATCCTGCCACGGTTCGGTACCTTCTATTATTTCGGCACTTTGTTCTACGTTGCTTGAATTTTCAAACACATGACCATCTTCATAACCAACGGATACAAAAACGCTCAGAACCTGATGGGCCAAACCTTTGAAAGCACCCTTTACAGGGGTACAGTCAGTGAAATTGCGTCCGGTGGCAAGCCTTACATGGTAGGGACCGGCAAAAACATTGTTGGTTGGGTCCAGCCCTACCCATCCTGTACCGGGTAGGTAATATTCAACCCAGGCGTGCGTTGCCCCTTCACCCCGCATGCCGCTTTTATTAGGGCAGATATAACCACTTACATACCGGGCCGGGATCCCTATGGTGCGGAGCATTTGCAAGAGTACATGGGCAAAATCCTGACAAACACCGCTTTTGTGATCAAGTATTTCATCGATGGTTGTTTCAACTGTTGTAATGCCCTTTTTATATGCAAAATTCTTGTATATATAATTGCAGCATGCCTTGCTAATTTCCACAACGGGCTTGTGCGTTATTTCCGTTTCAAACAATAATTGCTCAATTATATGCTGGCTTTGAATTTTCTCAGGCTCACTTAACCAGATCAGCCTGATATCATCCTTTATTCCGTCAGTTACATCCTGTAAGGTTATGGTAACATTCAAAGGTTCTGACCAGTCATCTTTGGTATGAACAACAAAACGGCTGTCGATGGTAAGGTCATTGTGCGGTGGTAAAAGACTAAAATCGCCGGTTTTATTTCCGAAATAATCCGTAAAGGTCAGCACATCGGGGTTTCCTGAAATCTGAAGATCAAAAGTGACCAAACGCTGATTCACATCTTCAATTGGAAAAATTTTTATCTGGCTTACACTTTCTTTAACCGGCCTGTCGTAATTATATCGGGTAATATGTTGTATTTTAAATGTTGGCATGAAAATGAAGTCAAAGTGCAGGGAGCGAAGCTATACGTTTACGGCTTCTCAGCAGTAAAACATTATCCACTTATATAAACCAATACAAAAAGTCAAATCAGGTATAAGAAAAGAATATCTTACTGAGCGTTGCGGAAAAATCCCATGTTTGCCTCCGAACGGCCTGCAAAAGCTCAGCAAGACTGTTGCTGTTCAGAAAAGCTACATCGGTATATTCTACCAAACTTTTTAACCGGCCAAATTGCCTTTGTAAAGCAACAACATCTCTGTTTGGATTATCCTCGGTTACATCATTCAGGTATTTACCTATCCTTTCCAGGGAATACAAAACCGAACGGGGAAAATCCTTATTAACAATGGTTTGAGCAAGTACCTGCCGACCGTGTGCCGTGCCCCTGTTGGTTTTCAGATAAAGCTCATATCCGGACAACGAAAGCAGCAGCCTTCTCCAGTATAACAAATCTTCCGGACCATCGAGATTGTATTCAATCTGTCGAAAGTAATTTTCGGTGAGATTTACGGTTTGTAAACAACGTTCTATGTATTTACCGATGTTCATAAAACTCCATCCGATGCCCCGCGGCATGGTACTATCCACCACGCCGTTATACAGCAGGCTTTGCTGTTGAAGAAAATCGATGGTTTTGAGTGTATCCGGCTCCTCGAGCAACGAAGAAATTGAACTGCTCATCAGGTAATGATACATGGCATTTACCTGCTCCCACAATTCCTTGGTAATTTTATCCTGCGATCCCCGGGCATTTTCCCTTGCTTTTCCTACAAGCGATTTCATACTGTTGGCATTGCTGCTGTTGCAAATCATGTATTTGAGCAAAGCATTGGTATCACTTTCCAGTTGCTCTTTGGTTTCTTCGCTTGCAGAAGTAAATGCCTGCAACAATGGTCTGAAACCATGACTGCCATACAGGTCAATATCAAATGATAAAATATAAGTATTTCTTAATGTAAGAATAAGTCCGTCGGCACGCTCCATATACCGGTGAAGCCAAAAAAGGTTGTCTGCTATTCTGCTTAGCATGGTCATATTTCAAATTTGAAATTCGAGATTTTAGATTTGAGCATTTTGATCAATCAATCACCCAGGTATCTTTACTGCCTCCACCCTGAGATGAGTTTACAACAAGCGAGCCTTCCCTTAATGCCACCCTTGTTAATCCACCGGGTACAATTTCAATACCTGAAGGACCGCAAAGAGCATAAGGCCTCAGGTCCACATGACGGGGTGTCAGCTTTCCGTCCACAAGACAAGGCACCGTACTCAACCTGATAATGGGTTGGGCAATATAATTCCTGGGATTATCCAAAATGCTGATACGCACATTGGCAAGTTCCTGTTCAGATGCTTTATTACCCATTACCATTCCATATCCGCCGCTTTGATTGGTTTGTTTTACAACCATATTCTCCAGGTTGGCCAGCACATGTTCCCTTTCATCTTCATTTTCCATTCTATAGGTAGGTACATTGGGCAGTATGGCCTCTTCGTTCAGGTAATACTTGATCATGTCGGGTACAAAAGCATAAACGGCTTTATCATCGGCCACCCCGTTTCCTACGGCATTTACAAGGGCTACATTTCCTTTCCTGTAAGCGCTCATGATTCCGGGCACCCCCAAAATACTTTCAGGCCTGAAAACCAGCGGATCTATAAAATCATCATCAATGCGCCGATAAACGACATCAACCTGCTGCAAACCTGATGTGGTTTTCATATAAACACGGTGATTATCTACAACAAGGTCGCGGCCTTCCACCAGCGGAATACCCATTTGCCTTGCCAGAAATGTATGCTCGTAATACGCAGAGTTAAATATGCCCGGTGTAAGAATTACAACATTGGGCTGTTCTACGGCTCTTGGCGATAAGGATGCCAGAATATTATGAAGTTCTATCGGATAGCTGTTGATCATTCGTACCCGGTTGGCAGAAAGCATTTCAGGAAAAATACGCTTGGTTACTTCCCGGTTTTCAAGCATATAACTTACGCCGCTTGGGGTTCGCAGATTGTCTTCAAGCACATAGAACACTCCATCGGCCCCCCTGATGAGATCTATTCCGGCGATATGAACATAAATATTGTGCGGAACCTTTACACCAACAACTTCCCTTAAAAAATGAGGACAGGTTGAAATGAGCTTTGCCGGAATAACACCATCCCTAATGATATGCTGAGGCCCATAAATATCGTTCAAAAAAAGATTAAGGGCTTTTAAACGCTGTTTAATACCATCGCTGATATGCTGCCATTCGGCCCTGTTAATGATCCTCGGGATGATATCAAAAGGGAAAATCCTTTCAATTCCTTCATTGTCGGCATAAACGGTAAAGGTTATACCCTGATTCATGAAAAAATCGGCCGCCTGCCTGTCCTTTTGATTCAATACTTCAATAGGAAGCTGTTGAAGGGTATTGAAAACATTGGCATAGCGCTCCCTGACTCCTTCGTATGTAAACATTTCGTCCCAACCCGAAAAATCGGTCAATGAATTTACCAAAGCCATACTCCTGCCAGATATTTTTAGATTATTTCAGTACAATTAATTCAAATATGAGATATTTTTTTATAAAAAATCACATAATAAATTAATTAATCTATACAGGTCTTTTTCCTGTATGTATCTGAAGCAAGGTAGGTAAATTCCCTAACAGGTTCTTAATCGGGCTGTTTTTTGCCAAAAAGATGAGGGTATTTTTTTAAGAAATTAAGGGTAAGCAGCGTATGGGCAATAAGTAAACTGCCTGAAACAAGCATAAAATTCAATACCCATTTGATAATTTTATTCAAATCAGGCATTTCTGCATCAGGCATCTGACTTGCCATTTCGTCCATCTGCGCCTGAAGTTGTTCATTGATCATGTTGTTGTTCCGGAAATAAATGCTTTGAAATACAAACAAAGCCCCAAGTGCAAGGGCCACAAACCCATTCACCCTTATCCAATCGAAAAGGGATGGCTTACTCTGAAGCCCTCCCAACATACTTTTATGAAGAAAATTAAAACTGGTGATGAGGTAAATTACGGTAGCGCCGCACAGGAAAGCCGGAAGCAGCCCTGTAGGATTGGCGAGAGAGGCAAAAAGGGTAATGATGGTCAGAAAACCCAAAATAGCCCCGAAAGGAAGCAAGATGTATGATAAAATCCTGTAGACGATTACCATAAAATTATAATGTGCTTTTGATATTAAGCTCTTTGTATTGCTTTTGATCTATTTCACCAGGAGCATCTAACATTACATCGCGGCCTGCATTGTTTTTAGGGAAGGCTATAAAGTCGCGGATGCTTTCGCTGCCGCCCAAAATGGAACACAGACGATCGAAGCCAAAGGCGATTCCACCGTGTGGCGGTGCTCCAAATTCAAAAGCACCCAACAGAAACCCGAATTTTTCCTTTGCTTCATGATCACTCATTCCAAGTGCAGCGAACATTTTCTCCTGCAATTCGCGTTGAAAAATCCTGATAGATCCGCCACCAATCTCATTACCATTGAGCACCATATCATATGCATTGGCCTTTATGCGTGCATAGGGATGTTCCAGGTATTTTTCAAGATCATCCACTTTGGGGCTGTTATTTACCATCAGGTTAATATCAGAAGGACGAGGACTTGTAAAGGGATGATGCCTCGCCACCCATCGTCCGGCGCCGCCGCCGTCCACATCTTCCTGAGCAAATTCAAACAGCGGAAAATCGAGCACCCACAGCAATTTGAATTCGGT
>JALOMX010000380.1 GCA_025455245.1 Chitinophagaceae bacterium | reverse complement strand
ATTACCGATGCATTCAACGGTATCTCTCCTATCCTGCTACCCATGCTGATTGCCGGGGTTGGTATCCTTTTCAGCATCATCGGTACTTTTTTCGTAAGGGTAAGCGACAGTGCGGGTATTAAAACCGACGTAGTACAAAAAGCCCTGAACATGGGCAACTGGGGAAGCATTGTGTTGACCGCCGTTGCTTCTTTTTTCCTGGTAAATCATATTCTGCCTGATGGAGAACTCGTTTTACGCGGTTTCAGTTTTACCAAAATGGATGTATTCGGTTCCATTATGGTTGGTCTTGCCGTGGGTACACTCATGAGTATCATTACCGAATACTACACAGCAATGGGTAAGCGCCCGGTGTTAAGTATTGTTCGCCAGAGTGGTACGGGTCATGCTACAAACGTAATCGGAGGTTTGGCCGTGGGAATGGAAAGTACCATGGTTCCGATTCTGGTACTTGCAGGCGGCATTTGGGGTTCGTATGAATTTGCCGGTTTATATGGTGTATCCATTGCAGCCGCCGGTATGATGGCCACTACCGCCATGCAGTTGGCTATTGATGCTTTCGGCCCTATTGCCGATAATGCAGGTGGTATTGCCGAAATGAGCGAATTACCTCCCGATGTACGTGAAAAGACCGACGTACTTGATGCTGTTGGAAACACCACGGCTGCTACCGGAAAAGGATTTGCAATTGCCTCAGCGGCGCTTACCGCACTTGCCCTGTTCGCTGCTTTTGTTGGCGTAGCAGGCATTGATGGTATCGATATTTATAAAGCACCTGTACTGGCTATGATTCCTTTCATTTTTTCTTCGCTTGCTATTCGTGCCGTTGGACAAGCGGCCATGGCAATGGTGGAAGAAGTAAGGAGGCAGTTCCGCACCATTCCGGGAATTATGGAAGGTACAGGTAAGCCTGAGTACGATAAGTGCGTAGCCATTTCAACAGAAGCTTCCATTAAAAAAATGGTATTGCCCGGTGCTATTGCCATTGTTGCACCGCTCATCATCGGATTTATGCCGGGCCTTGGTGCAGAAGCCCTTGGAGGTTTTCTTGCCGGCGCTACCGTAAGCGGTGTATTAATGGGAATGTTCCAGAACAATGCAGGTGGTGCGTGGGACAATGCCAAAAAGAGTTTTGAAAAAGGTGTTGAAATCAACGGGGAAATTTTCTACAAAAAGAGTGAACCCCATAAAGCATCTGTTACCGGAGATACTGTGGGTGATCCTTTTAAAGACACTTCCGGACCTTCCATGAACATCCTGATCAAGCTGATGAGTATTGTATCACTTGTAATTGCCCCCACCCTTGCCCAAATAGCCGGTACAGGACACGGTCATGAACCAACGGAGGCAGAACAGGTAAAGGAAGCCATTAATGCCATCAAGGCCTTTGGACTGATAAAGGATGGAGAATCTTATGACATGGATTATGAAGATGGAGTTCTTGAAATCAATGGTCAGGTAATTCCTCAGGCCACACTCGACAGCATCACTTTCAATAAAAACCTTCAGTTTGAGGCAGAATTTGAATTCGGAAACGAAACAGAGTCTGAAGAAGCTGAAGAAGATTCAGCCGACAGCACCAAGGTTTTGAAAGAAGTAAAAGAAGAAATAAAAATTATTAAAGAGGAAAAAGAAGAATGATTTTTCCCGAGAAATAAACAAAGGCAAAGCCCGGTGAGCATAATCATCGGGCTTTTCTTTTATCGGGGCCTGACAAATTACCGACACAAACTATCAATCGTTTGATGATATTCTTTAAAATCAGGAAGGTTATTGTGTTTGGCTTCCTTTACAATGATGAAACGATCGGAGGGTTTCATATCCGGCAAAAGCCGAAGTGAATTATCAATCGGTATCAGTTCGTCATTTCCGGCTACAAGGGCCGTAATGGGTGCATTTATTTCCCTGAAATATTCACCGGTCTTTAAATCAAACCTGAGCAGCCAATCTACCGGCAGAAACCACGCATAAGATTGTGTAAGCGAAGACAAACTGTAATATGGGGTTTCAAGAATCAAATGCCTGCAATCGCGCACAGATGCAAGCCTCGATGCAATACCGGTGCCCAATGATTTTCCATACAAAATAATCCGGTCAGGCTCAAATTGCTTCCGTGCCATGGTATAAACCTGCAAGGCAATATCATCAAGCAAACCGGCATTTATTTCCCCGGTACTTCGTCCATAGCCCGGATAATCAGGCATCCATACTTCATATCCATGCTTCGCAAAATAGGGTGCGTAGGTACTGTAATGTTCTACATTGAAACGGTTGCCATGAAAAAACAATACAACGCCTTTCGGTTTGACGTAATGGCTGTCAGGTTGAAATTTTACTACGTCAATTTGTGTTTCAGTATCAAAAGGGATCTTAACTGCTGAAAATTTAAGGCGCACGGGAAAGGTTAATGCATGGTTTACATCAAGGGCTTTTGGCTGGAAATACAACAAATGCTGATAGGCAAAAAACAAGCCGCACACCAAAGCATAGGATAAAACGATTAATTTAATAAAACGTCCATATTTTGCCATACCCTATTCTTTATACTGCATTTTATACCTTGACAGATCCGGGACATTGGTTCTTGCCCTTTGTTTTTCGTAGGCATGCACAGCCTGTCCAAGTGCTTTTAAAAAAGGAAACCCGACATCATCATAATCATACCTGTTATCGTTCAGGATTTCATCTTTATTGCAGTAAATAACTGCTGACAATAAGAACTCAATGTTATTCGTGAAATCAACGATATAAGCGGCATCCATCAAAAAGCCGTAAGCGTTTCCAACTTTATTAAAAATTCTTACGCCTGAATCGGGCCAACTGCCTTTTTCACTGCCTGCCCAAAGGAACTTAACATACGAAGGCCAATAATCCTTTGCCGGGTATTGGGGAAAATCACTTTCACCCGGAAACATACTCATGTACTTCCATAAAAAAGTGTAATCCGATGCCGAAAGCAGCAGCCGATTGGTATCCGGCTGAGATTCGGGAAAAACAATCCATTGGGTAAGGAGGTGCGCATGGGAAAGCGGCCAACGGTTCTTGATGGAAAAATCCATTGGTTGGTTTACCAATACATCGGTTTCTCCCGGGTTACCTGATTTCATAAATCCTTTCCCTAAAAAGTCATTCCTCTCCGCATATTTCATCTTCGAAGCGGCATAAGGTTGCCGGTAAAGGGTTTGTCCGTTTTTTCCCATAAACCACACAGGGTTGGTCATTCTGTTTTCTTCATCACTCAGGGAAATGCTCAATCGATGGGTCATTTGCGCTTTTTCAAACCCCAATCCATGCAATCTTTCATTCATTGGCTGCTGCCCTAAAAATTCATAAAGGCGGTTATGGGCATCGTTATCGCTTACAAGCAGTATTTTTTTTACATAATGCCCAACAGACGGCTTTCCGGTGGCACTCGTTTTATCTTCAAAAACAGGTTTTTCTCCCGGACGAAGCGGCTCAGTGAACATGGATGAATTTAAGCTGAGACCATCAATTCCAAGACGGTTGAGTTTTTCCATAGCAAGCACTGCGGCCGGCAACTTAACGGT
>JALOMX010000379.1 GCA_025455245.1 Chitinophagaceae bacterium | reverse complement strand
ACAACAACTGGATTACTGTAAGCAACTCTATAGATATAAGTAAATACTTTCATACAATAACATTGCCGGATGAAATCTCGCTTATGCAATACAGGATGAACATAGGCAACAGAACATTTTTAAGTGATACTTTTTTCAATGCGAAACCACCTGATTTCTACATTGGTTATGTGTGTGAAGATACCCTGCTGCTGGAATGGATGCCAATAAATGGTATTGGCAACTATAGGATATATGCTTTGGGAGATACATTGTTGCAACCTATTGGTACCACACCGGGTACTGCATTTAAAATTGCTGCAACAACCCTGAAAAATGACCTGGTAACGGTAGCCGCCTTGTCGCATCAGAATCCGGCCTACGAATACCGGGCCAATTCAAAAATTATTTCCTTTCAGGGAGTGGAATGTTATTTCAAAAACTTTTTCGGACAGTGGGATAATGGAAGCGCCATATTATCCTTTTCACTTGGCACAACTTACAATATTGCAAGTGCCTTCCTTCAAAAACTACAGGGTACCGGTTTCGCGACCATCCATATAATTAATCCGGTCAATAGTACTGAATACAACTACACGGACCGTGAATTAACAGAAGGTGCAAATACATATCGCGTGGTGCTAAACCTTACAGATGGCAGAACCGTTGTGAGCAATACAGAAACCTTGATTCATTCCAATCCAAATGGTTGGTGGGTATTTCCGAACCCTGTAAAAAGAAACGGACAGCTGAATATTACCAATCGCTGGAGTGAAACCGAAACCCTATTTGCAGACATATACGATGTAAACGGCAGAAAAACATCCATTAAAGCAGCCGATCTGATTGATAACAGTTTTTCTGTTTCCAATCTTTCACCCGGGATGTATCTGCTTGTTTTCCATGATGGCAAAAACAGACTGGGAACTGAGAAATTGATTATTCTTCCTTAAAAATAAGTTCCCATTTACAGGTATTGTCTTGACAGAAGGTAATTACGGACATAATCCTCTACGCCATCTTCAAGTGAATAGAAAGGGGCATCGTACCCGGCTTGACGCAGCTTGTTCATATTGGCTTCGGTAAAGTACTGGTATTTGTCACGGATATCTTCGGGCATATCAATAAACTCAATATTCGGCTTTTGATCCATTCCCTTAAAAGTAGAAAATGCAAGATCATAAAAACTGCGGGCCTTACCTGTGCCAAGGTTGTACAACCCCGAAAAACGTTTCCATTCCTTTTGGAATTTGGAATTTGAACTATTGGAATTTTCAAACATCCACATAATCACCTTCACCACATCCTTTACATACACAAAGTCGCGCAATTGCTGCCCGTCTTCAAAATCGGGACGATGGCTTCTGAACAGTTTTACTTTTCCTGTGGCATTTATCTGGTTAAAACTATGCCAGATGACAGAGGCCATCCTTCCTTTATGGTATTCGTTGGGGCCATATACATTAAAAAATTTGAGCCCGGCCCAAAAAGGAGGCCCCCCGACCGGATCAGGCGTATGACTTCCATCGGGCCTTACCCATCCATCCTCTTCCTGAATATCTTCCCTTAAACCGGCCACTTGTTCTATAGCCCATTTATCAAATTCATTTTTACTGACTCCATAAGGATTCAACGGTTTCAGCAAAAATGGTTTTTCATGGTCATCATCATACCCGAGTTCCCCCGCTCCATAGGTTGCAGCACTTGAAGCATAGATCAGGGGGATTTGATTTTCGGTACAAAAATTCCAGAGCATCTGGCTGTACTCAACATTCAGTTCCTGGTGAATGCTGTAATCAAATTCCGTGGTATCGGTACGGGCACCCAGGTGAATTACATAACCCACTTCATTACCCCAATCCTTCAACCAGTTCTCAAGGCTTTGCCGTTCTACTACATGGGCATAGTTTTTACGCTCCCAGTTAGGCCTTTTGGTTTCGGAACCAAAATCATCCACCAATACAAGGTTTTCGTATCCCTGTTCATTAAAATAGGCGGCGGTAGCACTGCCGATAAATCCGGCAGCCCCTGTAAGTATGATGTATTGCTTTGATTGTGTGTCCATACTGCAAAGTAAACCCAAAGAGGCCAATCTCAGGGATTGATCTGTAAAGAAAAGCTGATAAAAAGGCAGTTCAAATAACAAACTTTGGAAATAATCTGATCTGATACTTTGACAAAACGAATTTCAACAGAAATACCAGGGATGTATAAAAACACCCTAATGCCAAAACACTTCGGGCAATAAAATAATCGCTTTGGGAAAGGAAAAAGACGACTGGAATGGATTGGTATGGATGGTCAATTAACCGGCAATAATTTGGTGCTTTAAACAATTATTGCAATGAAAAACCTGATCTTTTCCATGTTATTCATGTTGATGGGAATAGATAATTTTGCTCAAAATATTGGGATTGGAACCAATAGCCCCCATGCCAGTGCCCTCCTAGATGTAAGCAGTACCAACCGTGGTCTGCTAGCCCCACGCATGACCACCGCACAGCGCATGGCCATTGCCGGCCCCGCCAAAGGTTTGCTGGTATACGATACCGATGAAAATACCCTGTACCATTACAATGGATCGGTGTGGGCACAGGTGGGCGGCAGCGGCGGTGCATTCACCCTGCCCTACAGCAACAGCCTTGCCAGTGCTTCAGCATTGTTCAGCCTCACCAATACCGGCCAAGGCAAAGGAATTACGGCTGCTTCCACTGCATCATTTACTGCAGCAATAGAAGGAAGTGGTTTGGGCACCGGCGGTTATGGTGTAGTAGGAAATAGTTCCAGTGTTTCGGGCT
>JALOMX010000378.1 GCA_025455245.1 Chitinophagaceae bacterium | reverse complement strand
TCCACTGCTTATTTTGTCCAACCCATTTCAGTGCCTGCGGAAAACAAGGATCATTACAAAAGTGCTTATAGGGTGAAAATGATGGTAAGCGACCTTAATAGTGCATATTTCGTTTACAATCCGGCCGGTGATTTTAGTCTTGAACTTTTTCAGGAACAACGGTTTACGGCTTTACGTATGATTGAGGATTATTCCGATGTCCCTTCTGAATTTTTAGATTACTACACCGAAATGCCCAAAGGAGGCGGTTTTGACAGCCTGCGGTTATTGGCATTAAAAATTGCGGATACTGCAGGAAGTGCACCGATAAATAAAATACTCGCCATCCGAAACTTTTTCACGGCAGTGGACAGCAGCGGCAACCCAACTTTTCGCTATAGCGACAATCCCGGAATACCGGGCATTCCGGGAGCAAACAGGCTTTCTCATTTTCTTTTTGAAAGTAAAAAAGGATACTGTGCCTACTATGCAGGAGCCACACTTTTCTTACTTCGTGCACTTGGTATTCCCTCCAGAATAGCCACCGGATTTCTGACCGTTGACAGAAGCAATAAAAACCCGGGATGGTATTGGTTTTACGAAGATCAGGCGCATGCATGGGTGCAGGTTTGGTTCCCGGGATACGGATGGCTCGATTTTGATACCACCGTGCCAAGTTCGGAAACCCAGGAAGCACCTCAGCCCGACCAAACACCGCCACTTACCTCACAAACAGCATGGTTTGTTGCAAACGGTACGATATTGTCAACAGACAAGGAGAAGGCAAGGTTACGCATGAACATAACAGATGTGTTATTTAAAGACCTTTCGTTCAAAACAGCTACACCCTATGCTTATGAACTTGATATTTCAATGGCCAAAATCCTGAAAGACACGGGAATGGTTACCACCGATCTTCTGAAACCGGGCGTAAAAATTGTAGCAGTCTCCTTTTCAGATATTTTCAAAGAAATCAATCTTGATAAAAACGAAACATGGGAAACCCTTCAAAAAAAGTGGCCTACTCCTTTGCCAATTGACGAGATTAAAATAATTGACCCAGTACCTGAAGAAAAGGTGAATGAAATCCAAACAGGGAAGTTAAGCATTCCATGGATAAAAATTGCCATTGGGTGTGGTATTGCATTACTTATTGCAACGGTGATTGCCCTGTTGATTCCGATCATCATTTTTAAATGGTTTGTATTTAAAAGCAGTCATTCAGAAAATATTTACAGAAAAACATACTATAGCTACATGGCATCCATGTTTTACCTGCATCAATTGGGAAAAAAACGCTTTGGCCAAACCCCATTGCAGTTTGCTGAAAAAGAAATTGATCCAATGTGGGGAACCGGACTTGGTAAGTTTATATCTACTTATGAAAAATTGAAATATAGTAAAAGCCCGTTGAGTAAAGCAGAAATCAATACTTTATCAATTCACCTTCCGGAATTTATTAAAACCATTAAAAGTAAAATACCCCTTTCCCAAAGAATAAAATCATTTTTGAAAATTAATAACACGATTGAATTTTTCACCCGTCCAAATATTCTGGGATCAACAAAAAGTATGGAAATATGGAAAACAACGTAACCACTGCAAGTGCACAACAAAATATTGAAAGGTTAATCGCCAATATTGAAAAGGTGATCAAAGGCAAAGCCGACATGATCCGATTTATTCTTACCGCCCTTATTTCAAGAGGTCATATTTTGCTTGAAGACAATCCCGGAACCGGCAAAACCGTTATGGCAAAAACCCTCGCAAAAAGCATCAGTTCGGGAACAAGTCACCAGGACAGCGGTATCCTCTTTCATCGGATCCAGTTTACGCCCGACCTTCTGCCGATGGACCTGATCGGTTCGCACATATTCGATGATAAAAACAAAGAGTTTATCTTCAAAAAAGGCCCTCTTTTTACCAATATCCTTTTAGCGGATGAAATAAACCGTGCATCACCCAAAGTGCAGTCTGCATTGCTTGAATGTATGGCAGAGAATCAGATTACGGTAGGCGATGTAACACACCGTTTACATGATATGTTCTTTACCATTGCAACCCAAAACCCTATTGAAATGGAAGGAACCTACCCTCTTCCGACTGCTCAGCTTGACCGGTTCAGCATGAAAATCATTTTTGGATATGTTGACGAACAAACCGAGATGGACATTTATAAAGATTACCTTGGCATTTCAAACAATTTTGAACATATAGAACAGGTTTTAAGTCTCGAAGAAATTCTTCACCTGCAATCGGAAGCTGATCATGTACACATAGATGACGAAATTGTTGCATCTGTCAGAAACATCATTGTAAATACAAGAAAACACCCTGATATCACATTAGGGGCATCAACACGCAGTGGTATTACCCTTTTGAAATGCTTACGTGCTTATGCACTTGTAAAAGGAAGGGATTATGTAACGGAAGAAGATATTCATACCCTCGTACATCCCGTATTACATCATCGCTTGATTTTCCGGAATAAAGACGGGCAACAAAATTCCTTAAAAAACATTCTTTCTGCAGAACTTGACAGGCTGCATAAAATCAAAAAATAATACATGTAATAAACAAATGCTCAGGTTTCCTTTCATAGTATTTCTGTTGTTGTTCCAGGTTGATCTATTGGCCCAAAACTTTTCGAAAAGGGAGGAAATAGATCAGAAAAGACTGAATATAGACATCTCTGATCCTGATGCACTGACATCGGGTCGTGATTTTGTCCGGGCAGACAGCACATATTATGTGGGATGGATGTTTCAGGGGCTTTTCCTGCATGACCGATCAGCCGACCGAA
>JALOMX010000377.1 GCA_025455245.1 Chitinophagaceae bacterium | reverse complement strand
TTTTGTCCATCCTGCATCACAGGTATGTTTTCAATGTCATATTTTTCCATTAAGGCCACCGCTTCGCCAACAGTTTGATCGGGAGAAACAGTTATCAGTTTCTGAGCTTTGCGGCCGCTTACAAGATCCCTGAATGTTTTGACTTCAAGGAAACCACGTTCCATCATCCACTGATCATTGTAAACCTTACCAACATACCTGCTACCGTGATCGTGAAAGATAACTACAACAAGATCGTCTTTCTTCAACTGACCACTTAATTGCATGAGTCCTTGTAATGCACTTCCGCAACTGTACCCAACAAATATGCCTTCTTCTTTGGCAATGCGCCTTGCCATAACCGCGCCATCCTTATCGGTTACCTGTTCAAAATGGTCAACCCACTGCATGTCGTAGTTTTCAGGCACAAAATCTTCGCCAATGCCCTCCGTAATATATGGATGCACTTCGTTTACATCTATTTCGCCCGTACGGAAATACTTGGTAAGCAAGCTGCCGTATGAATCGATTGCCCAAACTTTGATATCGGGATTTTTTTCTTTGAGGAATTTGCCTGTTCCGGTTACCGTTCCACCTGTACCGGTTGCAACTATAAGGTGAGTTATTTTCCCCTCGGTTTGTTCCCATATTTCAGGGCCGGTTGTTTCGTAGTGTGCAAGTCTGTTGGCAAGGTTGTCGTACTGGTTTACATACCAACTGTTTGGTATTTCTTTTGAAAGTCTTTTGCTAACACTGTAATAACTCTGCGGATCTTCGGGCTCTACGTTTGTAGGGCAAACAATTACTTCTGCACCCACCGCTTTCAGGATATCCACTTTTTCTTTACTCTGCTTGTCGGTCGTTGTAAAAATGCATTTGTAGCCTTTTATAATGGCTGCAAGGGCAAGGCCCATACCTGTATTGCCGCTTGTTCCTTCAATAATGGTGCCGCCGGGTTTTAGCCAGCCTTCACGCTCAGCTACTTCCACCATTTTCACGGCCATCCGGTCTTTTATACTGTTACCCGGATTGAAATATTCAACCTTGGCAAGAACGGTACAAGGTAAATTTCGTGTGATGTTATTAATCTGAATAAGCGGAGTGTTGCCAATTGTTTCAAGGATATTCTTTTTCCAGGCCATAATCGTTGGTAATTTTTTGCAAAGGTAATGTTCAGATATTGGCAGGTGTTAAAATTGGTGCAATTTTGCCCACCTGTTTATCAAACTTAAGTTTAATTGATGCCTTGCTGATGATGCGGGTATTTTCTGATGAAGCATTTAAAAGCGATTAATAAATATTTCTGGAAGTATCGCCTGCGGTTGGGATGGGGCATTTTCTTCATCATTGTGTCCAACTATTTTGCAGTACTTGCCCCGCAGGTTACAAGTTATGTTGTAGACAGGGTGCAGCAATTTTTACAGGGTAATCAGGCAAAAGCATTGCATCCGCAAAAGGATATTCTGATGCGGACATTTGTGGATTGGGTAGAACGGGTTGATTTTGACTTTGGGGCTATGGTCATTTTGTGCGGAGCTGTTATTTTGATACTGGCACTGCTCAGGGGCATTTTTATGTATTTCATGCGCCAAACCATTGTGGTGATGAGCCGCCTGATTGAGTATGATCAGAAGAATGAGGTGTACAGGCATTATCAAAGCCTTGATATGCAGTTCTTTAAATCCAATACCATTGGCGACCTGATGAACCGTGTGGCTGAGGATGTAAGCCGGGTGCGGATGTATACCGGGCCTGCCATCATGTACCTGGTGAATCTTGTAACCATTATTTTGCTGGCTGTAACCAACATGCTGGCAAAAAATGTAACGCTCACCCTGTACGTATTGGCACCATTGCCTTTCCTCGCAATAGCAATTTATTATGTCAACACGATCATCCACCGCAAAAGCGAAAGGCTACAAGGTTTGTTGAGTGATCTTACCACCAATGCGCAACAATCGTATAGCGGTATCCGTGTTATAAAAAGCTATTTGCAGGAAAAAGCGATGATGGGATTTTTTGAGCAAAACAGCGAAGCCTACCGGAAACAGGCGATAAGCCTTGCAAGGGTGGAAGCCATTTATTCGCCCGCCATCGTTTTCATTATCGGAGTAAGCACCTTAATTACCATTATGATGGGAGGGCTTTATTACCTCCGCGGCGATATAGCTGAGGTAGGCATCATTGTAGAATTTGTTTTGTATATCAACATGCTCACTTTCCCGGTAAGTGCTGTGGGTTGGGTTGCAAGCATGATTCAACGGGCTTCTGCCTCTCAGAAAAGATTAAATGAATTTCTGGAAACCAAACCGGCTATTTCAAACCATCCTTCGGCCATTCACGACTTTTCGCTTTCAGGGCACATTTCATTTGAAAAGGTTGATTTTACCTACCCGCATACAGGAATAACAGCCCTTCGTCATTTTTCTCTTGAAATAAAACCCGGAGAAAAAATTGCCGTGATCGGTAAAACGGGAAGTGGCAAATCTACCATTGCCCAACTTCTTTTAAGGATGTACGATACCGATAAAGGAAGTATTTCACTTGATGGACACAACATAAACATGCTGAACCTGCAGGCCCTCAGGCGCCAGATCAGCTACGTGCCTCAGGATGTTTTCCTGTTCAGTGATACGGTTGCCTCCAATATCCGTTTTGGAAATGATGGTGCTACGGATGAAGAAGTTAAGGATGCTTCCCGTCATGCCGCGATTAATAAAGAGATTGAATCTCGCGATTAATAAAGAGATTGAATCTTTTGCCAATGGTTATGAAACGATGGTAGGCGAACGGGGTGTAACCCTCAGTGGCGGACAAAAACAACGCGTTTCAATAGCCCGTGCACTGCTCAAAAATGCCCCCATTTTAATACTCGATGATTGTCTGAGTGCTGTAGATGCCCAAACTGAAAAGAAAATCCTTGGACATCTGGAAAAATACCTTGTCAAGACAACTACCATCATCATTACGCACCGCATATTTACCCACCTTCATTTCGATCAGATTATTGTGATGGAAGACGGACAGATCATTGAAAAGGGTACCCACGACCAATTAATAGCGCTCGATGGGGAATATGCATGGATGTACAAAATGCAAAAGGACCCCGCACCGGCCGGCGAATCTGAAGAGATTGAATTGGAGTTTGAATAGTCCGGATGAGGATTGTGCAAAATCATCTGTAAAGCACTTGCTTTTATGGAGCTTTTAAGGGGAAAAGCCGATAAATATTGTGCAAAACAAAGTGCATAACAGGTGCATTTAAAAACGCTTAGAAATTTGGAAAAGGATGATTTTGCGTACTACATTTACATCAGACAAAAGGGAATAACCTGATGCAGAATCAGCCTCTACGTCGGTGTGAAGGGGAAGGTTAGCAATAACACAAACCGGAAAGGCCCAATGAAAGTCAGCAATGACAGACAGGAAAGCCGGAAGATCTTTCAGAAATGAATGGTTTTTTAAAAAGCATCAAAGTTTATGGTAGCAATATCATAGGCTTAAAAAGGTTCAGGAAACGATAGCAATATCAATTCCAAAGATCTTGTAGAAAGAGGTTCTTAAGAGCGTTTGAAAGCGTCTGTTACCTGATTTGCCATGCCGCAAGGCAGAAGCAATAAAAGTAAATATTCTCGCCGACAAACTTCAGGGGAAAGCCCTCCGTTCGGAAAGCATCGGGTTAGTAAGTACAACCGAAAGCGCGTAGTTACGCGATGCTTTCTTTTACCGGCAGCCGGGATTGAAAAGTCCTTCTGCCGGTAATTTTTTTATAGCCAATACGCAGCAAGCATTCCGCAAACAGCTTTTACCGGCATTAGTCCGTCAATTACAAGCAGGTACCAGCCAACAGACCTTTTTTTGTGCATATTCAAAGCCACCCAAATAATCAACAGGACCGGAAACAATAACAGACCAATTGCGATTATGCTCGTTTGCCTGATTTCGAGCACGAGCCAAAGCGATGAAAAGCCGATCAAACTAAGCGGAATGATAATAGAATAAAGGACTTTGCGCAATCCAACCCTCACTACAAATGTTTTTAATGCCTTGTTATGATCGGCAGCATAGTCTTTGATGTCAAACATGATGGCCAAAACGGATATAAACATCCAGTTGTGTATCCAGAGGAATAAAAAAGTGCTTCCGGGAATTTCAAAAGCATTCCTTTCCCATTGGTACATCAATCGTGGCATAAAGGTTACGCACCCGGCCCAAACGGCGCCGATTACAAATGGTTTGATCCAACCAAAAGTGCGAAGCCTTACACGGAATAAACCAGGAAATGAAAGCCCATAGTAAAGGATTCCAAGCAACGGAAAAATGACAAGTAAAAATCCTAACCAAATATACCGGTAAGCAGGCAGTGACGGTAATTGAATCCAGTAAAAGATACCCGAAACCATACAGGACAGCATCAGGAAATATTGAAAACGTAAAAAAGGGATTTTATTTTTCCGGATCCATTGTGCCCGCTGATTTCCGGGCAGGGGATGCGGATCGTAATTGTAAGAGAATGAATAGAAAATAACCGTGCCTGCAAAAAGAATGATGTATAACCATACACTGTTGAGACCACGCCCGGCAATCAGATTGCTTTCGATGGCGAGCAGGACGGCAGCTAATCCATAAAAACTATTACTGAACAGTAGTGATGGCAGTAACTTTTTCATCTTTCTTCAAAGATGCATTTATTTTGCCGCATCTGTTAATGCGATGTATTCAAGGCAGGAAGCGGCAGCCATTAAGCGAACATTCTGGACCACGTTGGGCAGGTACATGAAGCCTGTGCCATCGTCATGGAATGAAAAAGTGAACTGGCTCAATTATAAAACCGGGGTTAAGGATGTTTTCTTCAGGATTCATGCCGATAATAAGGTTGCATCTATTGGCATTGAGCTCAACCATGCCGATGACATGATACGAAAAATTTTCTTCGATCATTTTGTGGCCATGAAAGGCATGCTGCATGAAACGTTGGGGGAGGAGTGGGATTGGATAGAAAAGGCTTTTGATGAAAACGGAAAACCGGTCAGCCTGATACAAACCAAACTAACCGGTGTAAACATCATGGACCAACAATGTTGGGCATCCCTTATTACCTTTTTTAAACCCCGCCTAATAGCACTCGATCAGTTTTGGGGCGATGTAAAGGACAGTATGGAAGGTTGGTAGCCTTTATTGTTTCAGTATCTTCATGACCTCTCCGTTTTTCAGTTTCAGGTAATACATGCCCGGTGAAAGCTTGTCAAGGTTCAGCACCTGGTTTGGCGATGCAATAATCACTTGTTGGACCACCCTTCCACGATTGTCAATCAAAGCGGCTTTGGTATCAATGAGCTCTGAAGAACCGACGGCAAGCGTAATATGGCTGCGCGTTGGGTTGGGGAAAACCACCGACCGGGTAATCATTTGCTTTTGAAGGGCAATCTTTACCACAGAAGAATAGGT
>JALOMX010000067.1 GCA_025455245.1 Chitinophagaceae bacterium | reverse complement strand
ATCAGGTCGATATTCAGGTTGGTAAACGATTTTGCCTGAGCAAGCTCAATACAATTTAGGGCCTGCCGGGCATGGTGGGCCCGGTTCATCCATTCAAGGTCCTGTTGACGGAAAGATTGAATGCCTATGCTCAGGCGGTTAATACCCAATAATTTCCAGTTGGTCAGGGATTCATGTGTAATATCATCCGGATTGGCCTCAAGTGTTATTTCTGCATGTTCGGCCACATTGAACCTTTTGTGTATTAAACCTAAAATAGATTCAATTTCACCGGGTGTCAGAAGGCTTGGCGTTCCTCCTCCGAAATAAATCGTTTCCGCCGGTTGCACCATTTCCATATCCACCGGGAAAGCGGTGGCTTCTAATTCTTTCAACAGTGCCTTGATCAATTCGGGTTTTCGGTAAAGCGATGTGCTGAAATGAAAATTGCAATAATGGCAGGCTTTTTTGCAAAAAGGAATATGGATATAAATTCCGGCCATAGAATAATCCGGCAAAAATGCAGTTTATACTTTCATCAACTTAGTTTTGAGGTAAGTATTAAGATGCGTTGGTTTACCTTTTTATATTTTTTGGTTGGCTGTTTGTTTTTTTTTGAATGCAGGGCACAGGTTCAGCTTCAGGTAGTTCGGGTGGACAGTTCCGCTTTGGACATGAAGATTCAGACCAAATTCGCCAATGTTGAATTGCTTAAACAATATGTCAGTAAGTTGCCGGGTGAACTTTTATCCAGGGGATATTTGTCGGTATCTGTTGACAGTTTCAGTGTAGATAGCCCATCAGCAAGGATTGTTTTGTTTTTGGGGCAGCGCTACAGATGGGGTAATATCTCTGTGGATTCGATATACATTCCCCTTGCACAGGAACTTGGCTTGCCGCTGAATGGCCAACGAAAAAAGGGCGGGATTGATATAGATGTTGATTACAGAATGAAAGTAATTGATTATTTCGGAGACAATGGATATCCCTTTGCCTCGGTTTGGTACGACAGCGTGCAACTCAATGGAAACCTGCTGAGCGGAAAGTTGAAAATCGACAAAGGCAGTTTTTATAAATTCGATAGCATTGCACAGCCCGGGTCACTCAGAATGCAGCCGGGTTTCATTTACAGATACCTTGGTTTGTCGCCTGAATCTCCTTACCAGGCATCAAAGTTTAGCAGGATTGGTCAACGGCTTGATGAAATGCCATTTGCCGAACAAATACAGCCATGGCAGCTTCAGATGTTAGGTACGGGCAGTGTGGCAAGTATTTATTTAAAACCTAAAAGAAGTAATATTTTAAATGTATTGGTCGGATTAATGCCTGCCAGTACCCAAACCCCCGACAACAAGCTCCAAATTACCGGCGATGCCAATATTTTATTACGAAATTCATTTCGTTTGGGTGAAACCATCGGGGTTAATTGGCAACAGATTCAATATCAGTCGCCGAGGCTCAATTTGCTTTACAATCAGCCCTACCTGTTCGGAACAAAAGCCGGGATTGATTTTTCTTTTGAGTTATTCAGAAAGGATACCCAATTTGTCAATCTGCAGTTAAGGCTTGGAATGCCCTATGAATTTTCGCTGACACGCTCGGGCAAAATTTTGTTTTTATACCAGAATACCAATGTAACTACTGTGGATACCCAATTTGTAATTGAAAACCGCAAATTGCCCGACCTTGCCGCCACTGCTGCCACTTCATTAGGTGTAGAATATGCATCCAATACGACCAATTACCGGCTTAATCCGCGGCGTGGTACCGAGTGGAACATTTTTTTGCTTGGGGGAACCAAGAAAATTACCCCGGGTTCTGAATTAAGCGAACTGAATGATCCGGAAACCCCCGGGGGCAATTTTTCGTACCTGTACGATTCGCTGGCCTTGAATACCTATCAAATCAGGTTGAAATTGAATGCCGCAAAATATTTTCCTTTAGGAAGGGCTACCGTGTTTAAACTTGGGCTTCAGGCCGGAACTTATGAGAGCGGAAATTATTTCAGGAATGAACTGTTTCAGATTGGCGGATTTAAGTTGCTGCGGGGATTTGATGAAGAAAGCATTTTTGCAAGGAGGTATGCAGTATTAACTTCTGAACTAAGGCTGCTCAGTGGAAAAAATGCCTATTTCTTTGGATTTCTGGATGCCGGATACGCCGGATATAAGGATATTGAAACCCAATTTGACCATACATATTTTGGCAGTGGCCTTGGCATGGTGCTTGAAACTAAGAACAGCCTGATCAATATCAGTTGGGCTGTGGGCAAAAGAAATGACCTCCCTCTTGATTTCAGGCAAAGTAAAATTCACCTTGGTTTAATAAATTTCTTTTGAACCGCCTGATAATTCATTCATTTTTGCCAAATAAACCACTTCATGACGCACACAGGGTTTGGCAGGCATATCATTTTCCTGGTTTTTATAATTTGTTTACTCTTTGTTTTTGGAGGGGTTAAGGCTCAATACGTGGTTTTGCCGGGCTCTGCCACACCGTTCCGGGCTATTCCGCCATCCGATAGTTGTTCAGTCATCATCAGCAATATTGATCCCTTGTTTATTCCGGAGTGCAACAGGGTTTATCCCCAACCTGCATTTTCATTCAGATCGGGAGAAAAATTTATTCCTGCATCCTTCGACCTTTATTTTTACATCCTTTGCGGGATTTTATTGTTTGTAGGTTTGGTTTTCAGGTCCTTCCCAAAATATTTTCATGATCTGTTTTCTTTGTTTTTCAAGGCGGGTTTCCGGCAGAAATCCATAAGGGATCAGCTTGCCCAGAATTCCTTAGCCTCCCTTGGGCTTAATATTATTTTTTTCTTAACTGCCGGTCTTTTTATTTACCTGCTTGTGCTGAGTGGAGCCAGGGAAACAGGCAATCCATGGTACGCAGATCTTGCCCTTTGCATCGGATTCTTACTTGTTGTGTATGGGGTAAAATATTTGGCTGTTTCGATTGGCGGATGGATTTTTACCGCACGGGAATTGGCCGGACATTATTCATTTCTGGTATTTTATGCCAATAAGATCATCGGTTTAATCTTATTACCCGTGGTAATAATACTTTGGATCGGCAACCCGACACTCAAACCATTTTTCCAGACTACTTCGTTTTTGGCCATAGGCTTTTTGTTTCTTTACAGGTATTACCTGATTCTCCCTCTGATGCGTTCCAAATCAGGTATATCGGCATTCCATTTTTTCCTTTACCTTTGCACCTTCGAAATTTTGCCTATTCTTTTGTTAGTAAAATTTTTAGTGGATATCCTTTATTCTTCCAATTAATTTTGCATAAAAACCCTGGTAGCGTATGAGTATAACGATAAAAGAGAATTTCACTACCAAGGCGAGCGAGCCCATGAAAATACTGATCACACAGCCGCGTCCTGAATCAGAAAAGCATCCCTATTTCGAACTTGAGAGAAAATATGGGGTTAAGCTGGAATTCAGGCCTTTTATTATTCTGGAGCCAATTATTGCTAAAGAGTTTCGCCGGCAAAAAATCGACATTACACAATACAGCGCGGTAATTTTTACGAGCCGCAACGCTATTGATCATTTTTTCAGGCTGTGTGAAGAGATGAGGCTCAACATCAATCAGGATAACAAGTACTTCTGCATTAATGAACAAGTGGCTTTGTATCTGCAGAAATTTATTCTTTATCGTAAGCGAAAAGTATTTTACGGGGCCGATGGAACCAATAAATCGCTTTTTGATGTGATCAACAAACATAGGGACAATGAAAAGTTTCTATACCCCTGCAGCGAAAACCAGCAGGACAATGAAATTGTAAATTGGCTGAAGGGCCATAATTGCGAGTTTGACACGCCTTTCATGTATCGTTCAGTGAGTGCCGATGTGAAGGAACTGCTATCCAATGAGCATTTCGATATCATTTGCTTCTTTACACCCAGCGGGGTACGAAGCCTTTTGGATAATATTCCGGGCTATAACCAAAATGGTACCCGTATCGGTGCATTCGGAAACAACACCTTCAGGGCAATAGAAGATGCCGGCTTAAAGCTTGACATAAAAGCACCGGCGCCCCAAGCCCCAAGTATGATTGCCGCCCTCGATAAATTTCTGGAGGAAAAAATAAATACTTAGAAAAGATTAATTTTTTTCGCTTTTTGATGCGTAAATCTTGAACGATTTCTAATATTACTTGTTAACATCCCGCCTTTTTTTGGGTATAAACACCTGTTTTGAAGAAGTTTTTAGATAATTTTTTGATTCATCGCAATTTTTAATCTCTAATCACGTTTTTTTGTAGTCAAATTAGGTTTTCTTCACAAGCAAATTCCCTTTGGAAAAGTAAAAATGCTGTGCAAAGACCTGATCAGTTGATATAAAACAGGCTATTTTAGGTTCAACTATATGAATCCCATGCAGAAAAAACACATAATTGGATTTCTTCCGCTTTTGGCGGTTTTGGCCGTTGGTTGTGGTAAGATTGGTAACAAGTCTAAGGGGCTGCCTAATGACGGACAGGTCCATGGCGTTGCCCCAACGTACAAACCCGGACTCACAAAACCTTTGGGTATGGTTTACGTACCACCCGGAACCTTTCACATGGGGCCAAGTGACGAAGATGTGAGCTATGCCATCACCGCCCGTAACAAACAGGCTTCTATTCAGGGTTTTTGGATGGACGCTACAGAAACCACCAATAACCAATATCGTCAGTTTTTGTGGTGGACCCGTGATTCGATAGCTGCCAAGCTGCTCGGATTGGTAAAGGATGTTAATGGTGAAGAAAAAATTGACTGGACAAAAGCAAGGGTCATCAAGTGGAATGATAAGGCTACCATTGAAAAGCTCGATGCAATGATCCTTCCGCCCCCTGACCGGGTTTATGGCAAAAAGGAAATAGATCCTGAAAAAATTATTTATCAGGTCGAATATTTTGATCTTGCTGAAGCCGCAAAAATTGAAAACAAGGGAAAACCCCGCAGCTCCTTTTTAGTAAAGTACCCCGAAAAGATTTATCCTGATACGCTTGTATGGATGCGCGATTTTTCCTACAGCTACAACGAACCGATGACACAGCGTTATTTTTCGCATACAGCATTTGGTAACTATCCTGTAGTTGGCGTTTCATGGAAGCAAGCAATTGCATATTGTAACTGGCGTACCATATACCTGAATTCGTTCCTGGAGAGCAAGAATAAAATGACTGAATCCAATTTCAGGCTGCCAACAGAAGCCCAATGGGAATATGCGGCACGTGGTGGCCGTAGTCAGGCTCCTTTTCCCTGGGGCGGTATGTATCTCCGTAATAAAAAGGGATGTTTATTGGCAAACTTTAAACCGGGCAGGGGTAATTATCCTGAAGACGGAGGTTTTTATACAGTTCGTGCTGATGCCTATTGGCCCAACGATTATGGATTGTACAACATGGCCGGTAATGTAGCGGAATGGACCAATTCATTATTCTACGAGGGAAGTTACAATTTCCAGCACGATATGAACCCTGATATCCGTTGGAATGCTAAGGAAGGTGATCCTCCGCGCATGAGGCGTAAAGTACTCAGGGGCGGCAGCTGGAAGGATATTGGTTATTTCCTCCAAACAAGCACCCGTACTTACGAGTATCAGGATTCTGCCAAATCATACATTGGTTTCCGTACCATAATTGACTTACCATATTTTGGCCAGGGAAGTGCAAAATCTAAGCGTTAATTACTTTGATTCATTTGAATAAAAATATTCGTCCATAAATCTAAAAATTTCTGGACTGTAAACTTTTTCATCATTACAAAAACTAAAAATTCAATCCTGTTATTTTATGGCAGCCGTTTCAAGAAGAACTGAAATTATTGTGAATGTAATTGTTTGTGTGGGCGCAACAATTGTATTGATTGGTGCATGGTCAAAGCTCCTTCACCTTCCATTTGCCGATACCATGCTTACGGTAGGGCTCCTCACCGAGGCATTCATCTTTTTGGTTTATGCCTTTTTGCCGCCTGCTTCAAGCGGCCCTGTGGCTGCTCCTGCTGCTACCGGTGGTAATCCTGCACTTAAGTCTCTTGACAAAATGCTGCAGGAGGCCGAAATTAATCCGACCAACCTTCAAAAGTTGAGTGCAGGTTTTCAGAAATTGGGAACCACGGTTGATAAAATGGGTGAAGTTTCTGACGTTATTAAAAGCACCGGTGATTTTTCCAATGCTACCAAGAATGCAGCAAATGCAATGTCTTCCATCACTACTTCCGTAGAAAAAACTTCGGAAACCATGTTGAAGTTCAATCAGGTGGGAGAGGTAGCCGGACAGTTCCATGGTCAGGTACAAAATCTTACCAAAAACCTATCTTCTTTGAATGCCATTTACGAATTGGAATTGCAGGATACCAACAATCACCTGAAGGCAATGAATAGTTTCTTCGGAAACCTTACTGCCATTTCCCAATCTATGCAGGGAAGTGTGGGCGATGCCCAAAAGGCACAGGAACAAATCAGCCTTCTTGCCAAAAACCTTGGCAGCCTCAACAATGTTTACGGAAACATGCTGAGTGCCATGCAGGTACGCAACTAAGTGATTCGATGTAGTACGAAATCCGATTCTGAAGTTTAAAAATCATTAAAAAAGGGAAAATTTTAATATATGGCATTACCTAAGGAGCCGCGGCAGAAAATGATCAACATGATGTACCTCGTGTTGACGGCGCTGTTGGCGCTTAATGTGTCGAGCGAGATTTTGAATGCGTTTAAGACCGTAAATAACAGTCTGGATAAATCAAATCTGATTATTGACGAATCAAACAACAATATCTCTGAGCAGATGAAAGAAATGCTCTCAGATCCGAATTCAAAAGCTCGTGCTGAGATTTGGAAACCTAAGGCTGATTCTGCACTTGCTATTACCCGTGAAACCGCTGCCTACATTGCCGAACTTAAGCAAAACCTGTTGGTTGAAGCCGGTTTGAAAGAAGATGGTACCTATAAAGAGGATAACCTTGATGCGGCTTCAAGGCTTTTTGAAACCAAAGGAGAGGGTGAAAAGCTTTTCAACAAACTAAAGCAGTACAAAGCAGACATTTTGAAGGTGCTGCCGCCTGAACTGGCTAAAAAACTGGAAGCAAGCCTCCCCATCGATCTGGAAAAACCCAAAACGCAGAATAAGGGAAACAATACATGGAGTTCGGCATATTTCAGGATGACACCAACCATTGCAGCCATTACTATTCTGAGTAAATTTGAAAATGATGTAAAAAGGAGCGGTAACCTCGTTGCAAATACATGTCTTGAGCAGGTTGGTAAGGTAAAATTAGTCCTCGATAAATTTGAACCCCTTGTCAGTCAGAATACTGAATACACGCTACCCGGTCAGCCTGTAAAAATTACAGCCGGCCTTGGCGCTTTCAGCACAGAAAATCTTCCTACTGTTACCATCAATGGTACGCCAAGACCGGTAGATCCTATGACAGGTTCTGCTTCCTGGGAAACCACGGCATCCGGCGGTGGAGATCAATCTGTAAAAGTGGTAGTAACTTATACCGATCCCAATACCGGCGAAAAAAAGACAGCCGAAAAGGTAGTAAAATACACCGTTGGTCAGCCAAGCGGAGCCTCTATATTCCTCGAAAAAATGAATGTGGTTTATATAGGTGTTGACAACCCGGTATTAATCAGTTCCGGTTCAGGTAAAGCAGAAAAAATGTCTGTTTCTTTCACCGGTGGTTCTATCAGTGGTGCAGGCGGCGCCGGAAAATATGTAATCAAGCCAACCAATCCCGGACCGGCTACTGTTAATGTGAACATTGAAGGCAGAAATTATCCATTCCCTGTTCGTGTTAAAAATTTGCCTGATCCGGTTCCGGTGGTGGGGCAGCAGTCCGGCGGTAAAATGCCTTCTGCCCAGTTTAAAGTAATGGGTGGTCTTCGTGCTATTTTGAAAGACAGCGAATTTGATGCGCCTTTCCAGGTAATCAGCTACACCCTTGCAGGAAACGGAGCAGGATTTCAGCAGTACACACCTGTACAGATTTCAGGCCCATCATGGGGAAGCAATGCTGTTATTAGTCAGTGTAAGCCCGGAAGTACGGTTTTTATGGATGATATCATTGCCCGCGGGCCTGATGGAAAGAATCGTAAGCTCCCTTCTATTGTATTCCAGTTGCAATAAAAGGTCTTACAGAATCGTTGGTAAATGTTGAACCTTTACCTGCAAGTAAAATTGTTGAGTATGAAAAAAATTTTGATATCGGGGCTTACCATCGCACTGATTGTTGCATTGGCTGAAGATGCTTTTTCTCAGCGGCGCAGAAGAACAACTACAAGACCGGCAGTTACTCAGCCGGCCGTGGTTGACACAACACCTGCTCCTCCACCTCCCCCTCCTCCGCCACCGCCTGATACCATTCCTGTAAAATCAGTGGTTGCCGGAAGAAGGCCTGCCACTACTGTCACCGGCAACCTCATTCAGGATAAAGTTCCGCTTGCCTATGACAATATCAGGATTGATGATCAGGTTTATAAGCAAGTGATCTGGAGGGTGATTGATACCCGTGAGCGTATTAACCTTCCGTTCAAATATGAAGCTGATGAGGATAATGGCAATCAGCGTTTCATTAATATTTTATTGAA
>JALOMX010000376.1 GCA_025455245.1 Chitinophagaceae bacterium | reverse complement strand
GATCGAACAACCCGCCTCCACCAGCCGGCGGGCCGTCCGGTCGGCGGCGTCGCCGGGGTCTCCCGCGCAGGTGAGGGCGAAACGATGGATATCGCCGTTTTTGTGGTGGAAATTACGGATGGCAAGCAGACCGGCATATTCACCCTGCGCGCCGCTGTTGGGTTGAAGCCAGCAATGGTCAAAACCGGTTACTTCGCACAAATAGTTGCTTAGCCTTTTCATCATGGTTTGATATCCCTGTACCTGCCGTAGCGGTGCAAACGGATGCATTTTGCTCCAATGATTCCAGCTAAGCGGCATCATTTCGGTTGCTGCATTTAGTTTCATGGTACAGCTTCCTAAACTAATCATTGAGGTATTTAGACTTAAGTCTTTATTTTCCAATGATTTAATATACCTCATCATTTGGCTTTCACTTCTGAAGGAATTGAATACCGGATGAGTCATAAACTCGCTGGTGCGAACGGCGAATGTGGGAATATGGTGCAGGGATGAATCATCATGAAAGAAAACGGTGGCTTCCTTTCCATTGGATTGTGCAAAAACAAAGGCAATATCAAGTATATCCTGTTGGGTAGTGGTTTCATCGAGTGAAATCCCGATAGATCCATTACTGAAATAGCGAAAATTTATTTTTGCATTTTCAGCAATTTCCCGAATCAGGGAAGAGTTGTCTGTTTCAATGTTCAGGGTGTCAAAGAATGAGTTATTTAAAATGCCAAAACCCATATCACGTAGCGATTCGGCCAAAACCTGCGTAAGAATGGCAACACGCTTGGCTATATTTTTTAGTCCTTCTGGCCCGTGATATACTGTGTACATAGCGGCCATATTGGCTAAAAGTGCCTGTGCCGTGCAAATATTGGAAGTGGCTTTTTCGCGTTTAATATGCTGCTCGCGGGTTTGCAGGGCCATACGCAAAGCACGTTTTCCCTGCGCATCAATACTGATGCCGATTATTCGGCCGGGAATGGAGCGCTTGAATTCGTCTTTGGTGGCAAAAAAGGCGGCATGCGGCCCACCATAGCCAAGAGGTACCCCAAAGCGCTGTGCTGAGCCCAATGCTACATCGGCACCAAGTTCACCCGGAGGGGTGAGCAGGGTTAGTGCAAGCAAATCTGTTGCCATGGCCACATAAGCGCCTGCGGCATGCACATTATTTATAAACTCGCGGTAATTTTCAATGGATCCCTTATCATTGGGATACTGAAGCATTGCGCCAAAATAGCTGTTGTCGGGTTGGAAAGTTTTGTAGTTGCCGAATATTAATTCAATCTCCAATGGAGCAGCTCTTGTTATTAAAAGTGCTTTCGTATGGGGGTAAACCTCCTCATCAACAAAAAACCTGGGCGATTTTGCCGGATCAGTTTTATTGACCGAATGAAAGAACATGGTCATTGCTTCTGCGGCTGCTGTTGCCTCATCAAGCAGGCTTGCGTTGGCAATGGGCAGACCCGTAAGGTCGCTCACCATGGTTTGGTAGTTCAACAGGCTTTCGAGCCGGCCCTGGCTGATTTCGGCCTGGTAAGGAGTGTATTGGGTGTACCAACCCGGATTTTCGAATATATTTCGTAAAATAACACTCGGTGTAAGGGTATCAAAATAACCCTGTCCTATATAGTTTTTGCAGATGGTATTTTGTAAAGAAAGGTCTTTAAGATGCGAAAGCAAGGCAGATTCGCTAATTGCCGGGGGAATACTCAAAGGGGCTTTCAGGCGGATGGAATCAGGGACTGTTTGGCTGATTAATTCCTCAATAGATGAGGTTCCAATGGTTTCCAGCATTGTTTCTTCGGAGCCAATGGTTCCAATGTGCCGCGACAGAAATTCGTTTGATTTTTGATCGAAAAGATTCATATAATGGGGTTGACCTTTTAAGATTTGCAAAGTTACGATGGATAAACGATAAGGCATTAGGGTTGTTCAATCTGTGAAAAAATATGGGGCAAACTATTAGACGGGGTTTTCGGCAAATGCGCTCTATTTTTGCATTATGGTGCATTTACCGGCAAATTGGAGAGAGCAAAGCAAGGAAAGGCAAAAGCAATACCGGCAATTCCTGAAAAAGGCGGATGTGCGAAAAACCATGAAGGTTCTTCCTGCTTTGCATGATGAGGCCTTTTCCAAAATTGATTGTCTTGATTGCGCAGGATGCTGCAAAAACTACTCCCCAAGGTTTAAAACGCCCGATATCAAACGCATCAGCAGGCACCTGGGGCTTAAGGAATCTCAATTTATTGATACCTACCTCCGGCTTGATGAGGAAGGAGATTATGTGGTAAAGCAAACTCCTTGCCCTTTTTTAGGTAATGACAATGCCTGTTCCATTTACGAAGTGCGGCCATCGGATTGTGCGCGTTTTCCTTATACGGATGAAGATGTACTGCTCCGCCGTCCGAACATAACCCTTAAAAATGTAACGTTTTGCCCAGCTGTTTTTTACGTTTTGGAAAAACTGACAAAGGTTTAACGCTGTTAAAAACAGGAAACAGGATAATTTCAAGTTAAATTGCCGCCTGTTATGTCTGCAAAGAAAAATTTTCTGAATCTGCGTTCGGTTGTTACCTACCTGAAGTTCAAGCTCAGGTTGTCAAGGGATAAGAATGATATGGCAACCACCATTGAAAATGTAAGGTTGGGCGCCAGTATGACCGGTGCTAACCTTTGGGTGCTTGTGTTAGCCATTTTTACAGCTTCTCTGGGATTAAATGTAAATTCAACCGCAGTAATTATTGGTGCAATGCTCATTTCCCCGTTAATGGGTCCTATTGTAGCCATTGGCATGGGGGTG
>JALOMX010000375.1 GCA_025455245.1 Chitinophagaceae bacterium | reverse complement strand
CAGCAAGCCCGCTTCATTCGAAGCATTGGCTGCAACCGTGGTGGATCGTGTACTTGATCTTGCCGGGTTTAATGTTCATACTTATCGTTGGGGTGGGGAAGAGGGTTAAGGTTAAGGTTGAGGTTAAGGTTAAGGTTAAGGTTGAGGTTGAGAGGAAGCGTTTTTAAAATAAAAAATGGCTGACAAGATTGCCAACCATTTTTCATACAGCAAAAAATTTCTATTCTACTGCTCTATTTCTTCCACACCCGGGTATTTGGCCTTGTTGAACACAAACATGTTATCATCAAGCGGGGCATTGGTTTTCAGCCCGCTCATGCTGTAAGTATAAATGTTACCGCTGTTTTCATAAATCTTGCTGCTTACGATCATTTTCTGAGCCTCATCAACGTATAGATAAACCTTGAAGAAATTTTTTCGCTTATCCGTAGGTGTCATTTCAATTTCTGCGACCGTTTTAGTGCCTTGCTTTACGTTACCGTTTAATTTATAAATAAAGTCCTTGTCATAAAAGTTGGTAAACAACTTTTGGGGGGTAATGCCATCTCCTGCATCGGCGGCGCTGCTAACGGTTACCTCGTTTGCATCGGAATCGTACCTCCATATTTTTTTACCATCACTCATTATCTGAAGAGAAGTTTCTGTAATAAGGTATTTCTGTCCTTTCAAAAAGATCTTACCTGATTTTTTACCTGCGTTTTTGCCGGCACGGTTGGTTACATCAAGGCTGTAATTGCCCTGAACGGTCTTCAATGATTTAAAATTGGCACTGACTTTATCAAGTATTGCTTTGGCTTTAGGGTCTTTTTGGGCGGAGGCGGTTAAGGTAATAACCGCGGCAACTAACATTAAAACGTGCTTCATGTTTTTCGATTAAAGTTTGCAAAAGTAACTTTTTGACGTCAGTTTTTGCTTTGGGTTTTGTTCATTCGAATTGTTAACACCTTTTTGGGTTAACACTGTATTAAATACAAATCCTATGCTAAAAAATAATGGGATTCAGATAGTTATTAAATACGCTTCCTCCCAATTTTTGTATTATCCTCTTTTTTGAATGGCGGGATTTTCTTTAAAATCTTTCAAGGATTTCCCGCAAGTCCATTTCCGTTTTTACCAGAACATCCCTTGGTTTGCTTCCCTGATTGGGCCCAACAATGCCGGCTTGTTCCAATTGGTCCATCAGGCGTCCTGCACGGTTGTAGCCCAGCTTCATACGGCGCTGAATGAGGCTTGTACTTCCTTGTTGATGTTGAACAATGAGTTTGGCAGCATCATCGAAAAGACTGTCTCTGTCATTGATATCAAAATCGCGCGATTCTATTTCCTTTTCATCCACATATTCAGGCAGAAGGAACGCCTCCGGATAACCTCTTTGCTCTCCGATGGCCTCACAAACCCTCTCAACTTCAGGGGTGTCAACAAAAGCACACTGCAATCTTATTAATTCACCATTGTGGCTGATCAGCATATCCCCTTTACCAATAAGCTGTTCTGCGCCTCCCGCATCAAGGATGGTGCGGCTGTCAATTTTGCTGCTCACCTTAAAGGCAACCCTGCTTGGAAAATTGGCTTTGATGGTTCCGGTAATAATGTTAACTGATGGACGCTGCGTGGCTATAATCAGGTGAATACCCACCGCCCTTGCAAGTTGTGCCAAACGGGCTATGGGCATTTCGATTTCCTTGCCGGCCGTCATAATCAAATCCGCAAACTCGTCAACTACCAAAACTATAAACGGTAAAAACTGATGCCCTTTTTCCGGATTCAGTCGCCGTTTGATAAATTTTTCGTTGTATTCCTTGATATTCCTTACCCCTGCCTCTTTCAGTAAATCATAGCGGTTGTCCATTTCAATGCATAATGCATTCAGCGTATGGACCACCTTTTTTGTATCGGTAATGATTGCCTCTTCCTCGCCCGGTAGTTTTGCCAGAAAATGCCGCTCAATGGCGCGATAGAGACTGAGTTCGACCTTTTTGGGATCAACAAGGACAAGTTTAAGTTGGGAAGGATGTTTTTTATACAGTAAGGAAACAAGAACGGCATTGATTCCAACGGATTTACCCTGACCTGTGGCCCCGGCCATCAACAGGTGCGGCATGCTTGCAAGGTCAACCACAAAATGCTCGTTATCGATCTTTTTTCCAATGGCAATCGGAAGGCTGAAAGAGGTGTTTTGAAACTTTTCGGAAGACAGCAGGGTTCTCATGCTTACCACCGTTTTCCTAACATTGGGAACTTCAATACCAATGGTTCCTTTTCCGGGGATGGGTGCAATGATCCTGATGCCCAATGCCGCAAGGCTGAGTGCAATATCATCTTCCAGGTTTTTAATTCTGCTGATACGGACACCCGGAGCCGGTACAATTTCATACAAAGTAACGGTTGGGCCCACGGTGGCAGATATCCGTTGAATACTTATATCGTAATTCTTCAGGGTTTCCAGGATCTGGTTTTTATGGGTTTCCAGTTCCGTTGGGTCAGTTACTATTTTTTCGCTTCCATGCAAATCAAGAAGATCGAGCTTTGGGTATTTATATCCCCGTAATTCAAGCATCGGGTCATAAGGTTCAAGGTTTTCAACCTTTTTGGCCGTTTTTTCAATGGAAACCTGTTCTTCTGTTTCTTCTGTGTTCTCTTCGGCAGAAGGCTTTATTTCCAGTTCAAGATCAGATGGAGGAATTACGGTTACAGATGGGCTGCTGACTGGTGTTTTCTTGGGTTCTGAAGGAATTTTCAATTCCGGATTTTCACCTTCATTTTCTGAAATATCAACAGGTGTTTGTGTATGTTTTTCTATG